>NZ_JBALNY010000056.1:5705-18549 GCF_036962145.1 Bacillus sp. JJ1764
ATCAACAGAGTGTAAAAAATCTACACTTTTCTCTAACACAACCAAATATAAAAGAAAATAATCTCCCAAAAGCGGGAGATTATTTAATCAGAGAAGGATTTAAGGGCTGTTGCCTTTCTTTCTCAGAATCAGCCTGATCCTTTTGATACCATTCAAAGAAAACACGGAACAAAAATACACCGTAAATAATCTCTTGCAGCACCTTCATCAGTACACCGCCAAGCTGTTGATCATGAATTAACGACATAGAACTGAATAACTCTGGCCCGCTCAAATTTAAACTATTGAAATTAGCGGTTCCAACACATAGACTCATAACATTTCCCCAAACTGAGGGATCAGAATAGGTAGCATAAAGTGGTGTGTCAGCAAAAATAATTAATGCACAAGCAGGAGTTAAAAGGATGCCATCAGCAAATATATAGCCAACTTTTTTTAAACCATTTAAAGTTTGCTGCTCAGGCAATTGGTTGGTTAAAGGCCACCACATAAATATTGCCACTAGAAATAACAAAATGGAATACCCTGCATGCAGCCAAATATTTTGCATCACATGATCAAAAATAATGGGTACATGATAAAACGAAAATAGTCCATTGAAAACAATTAACGCGATTAATGGCTTTGTACAAAGGCCAAAAACCCTAGAAACAATAGGAAAATTGAGAACTTTTCTCCAAACCCATGTTGGGACACCCAAAATAAATAATGGCGGTACAAGCAAAACTAGAGCAGCCATTTGCATCATATGGACATAAAACATGAGATGGGCCATTATATCTAAGGGTGAACCTTTGATGGCATATAAAAGGATAATCGATATGACAAATAATGACCCTTGTTTTACAGTTAATGGTTCACTATCTGAAATCTTTCCTCTGTATTTAGTCGTCAACAGAAAATATCCAATTGTAAAGAGTATTAATAGTAACAAAAAATAAGGGCTCCATAGTGCTTTAAAACCAAAAATGTCCAAAGTAAGCACTGCTTATCACCTCGATATCAATAAAAAACATTACCTATATTATATCCTTGGCCAAAGACTAACGCAAAAGATGAACCTTTATATTGACTATTGGCCTAAAAAAGAAAATCGGCTAATAACGCCGATTTTCTATAATATGAATTACCACCAAATGATCGTCATAAACGTGAGAACTGTAACTAAGCCGATAAATAAACCGGAAAATAAGAATAGTGATGGTGCCTCGTGTCCTTTATGGCTCATATGCATGAAATAGTAAAGCTGAAAAATCACTTGAACAAAAGCCAAAAGAACAATAAACGGAACTGTAAACCAAGCTGTAAATCCTTTTAGGGCTACTGCAGCAAAGGCGATAAGTGTAAAGAAAATCATGATTGTAAAGGAAACAACCTGATATCTCATTTCTTCAGCACTTTTTCGGCGGCGGTATTCAATATCAACACGTGGATTTCCTGAATTTACTTGTGGATTTGCCATTTGTTTATCCCACCATTCCCATAAGATATACAACTGTAAAGATAAATACCCAAACTACGTCGATAAAGTGCCAATAAAGGCTCGCTACATAGAACTTTGGTGCATTATAAAGACTTAAACCACGTTTGCTATTGCGAATCATTAATGTCAAAATCCAAGCCAGCCCAAAGGTTACGTGTGCACCGTGGAAGCCAACTAGTGTATAGAAGGCTGAACCAAACGCGCTGCTGGTGAAGGTATGATGAAACTCATGCACATAATGGTTAAACTCATATACTTCAAGCCCCAAGAACCCTGCACCTAATAAAACCGTCAAACCAAGCCAAAGCATCATCTTTCTAAAATTAAAGTTTTTCATATGATACATTGCATATACACTGGTTAACGAACTTGTTAATAGCAGCATAGTTGCTACGAATGTTAGTGGAAGCTCAAACAAATCTTTTGCTAAATGTGCTTCTCCAGGGTTTGGTACCTTATCCTTAAGTGCAAGATAGGTGGCAAAAAGAGAGGCAAAAAGAACAGTCTCTCCTCCTAAGAATAACCAAAAACCAAGGAATTTATTTTTCGCATCAAGGGTCGATTTTTCAGGCTCTGCAGGCCATGTTTCATAGGTTAATTTTTCTTCGACATGCATTATGCCTTAACCCCCTTATCTTCGTCATCCATTAATTCTTCTTTATGAATATGGAATCCATGATCATCTTTAACCGAACGTGCAAACATTGCAGCAAAAGTTACGATTAAACCAATAATCATAACAGGTAATGCCCAAGCCTTGTCATCAACATGGTATAAGGCACCGAATGCGGCAATGAATAAACCTAGTGACATAACAAATGGCAAGAAGGAAGAATTTGGCATATGGATATCTCCCAGCGGTTCAGCAGGGGTCATGCCCGTTTTACCTTCTATTTTCTCTAACCAGTACGCATCTAAGCCACGAACAAGTGGAAGTTGCTTGAAGTTGTAGAAAGGTGGCGGTGATGGGATAGACCACTCAAGTGTTCTTCCATCTCCCCATGGGTCATTGCCAACTTTCTCATTTTTAACAGAAGTTATGATGATGTTTATTACCAGTATGATGACACCAACACCCATAAATGCAGCACCGACAGAACTGATCATGTTAGCTGTGTCAAAACCTTGCCCTGGTAAGTAGGTAAATACACGACGTGGCATTCCCCATAATCCAAGGAAGTGCTGGATAAAGAAAGTTAAATGGAAACCGATAAAGAATAACCAGAAAGTTATTTTACCCATTGCCTCATTTAACATAGTACCAAACATTTTTGGCCAGTACAGGTGNNGGTGAGTGGCAGCCAATATGGCAAATACAACTCCACCTACAATAACATAGTGGAAGTGGGCAACAACGAAATAACTATCATGATATTGATAATCCGCAGCCGCTGAAGCTAGCATTACCCCCGTTACCCCACCGATTACGAATGATGGAATAAACGCAAATGCGTAATACATTGGAGTAGTGAATTTCACACTACCTCCCCACATCGTTAACAGCCAGTTAAAAATTTTGATACCTGTTGGGACACCAATTGCCATCGTTGCAACCGCAAATATTGCGTTAGCAACAGGACCTAAACCAGTTGTAAACATATGGTGAGCCCAAACCATGAAACCTAAGAAACCAATTAATACGGTAGCAAATACCATTGATGAATATCCAAACAAACGTTTTCTTGAGAAAATCGAGAAAATTTCCGAGAAAATACCGAACGCTGGAAGAATAAGAATGTAAACCTCTGGGTGACCGAAAATCCAGAATAAGTGTTCCCAAATTACTGTGTTACCACCCATTGAAACTTCAAAGAAATTTGCTCCAAATAAACGATCAAACATCATTAACACTAAACCAACTGTTAATGGAGGGAATGCAAATAGAATTAATGCTGAAGCTACAAATGTTGTCCATGTAAATAACGGCATTCTCATATACGTCATACCAGGTGCACGCATATTAATGATTGTTACAAGGAAGTTAATACCTCCTATTAGTGTCCCAAGACCAGAAATCTGTAAACCAAGAACATAAAAATCGATTCCATGGCCTTTAGAATGAACAGCCAATGAAGCATAAGATGTCCATCCCGCATCTGGAGCGCCTCCCAAGAACCAGGAAAGATTTAAGAATACTCCACCAAAGAAAAATAACCAAAATCCTAGTGCATTGACAAATGGAAAGGCAACGTCCCGAGCTCCGATTTGTAACGGCATAACCGCGTTCATAAATGCAAATAAAAGCGGCATTGCAGCAAGAAAAATCATGGTTGTTCCGTGCATGGTTATAATTTCATTAAATGCACCGGCACTGACAAAATCATTATTAGGTACTGCAAGCTGGATTCGAATAAAAACGGCTTCTAATCCTCCGACTACGAAGAAAAATCCACCTGCAATTAGATATAGGATGGCGATTTTTTTATGGTCAACCGTTGTTAAATAGTCCCATAAAGTCGCCCCAAACCCCTTTTTTTGAGCATAGGTACTCACTTTTTTACCTCCCTTTTTACCAATTCCCCTTTTATTGCTGAACCTTTAAGCCCATTAAATACTCTGCCAGGGCATCCAGTTGTTTTTCATCCATTTTTGGATATTTACCAGTCATTTCATTACCTGGCTTATACGTTTCAGGATTTCGGATCCAATTTTTCAGTTCTTCTTTATTATGTTCTAAAATACCTGCAACACGTGAACGGTCACCAAAATTTGTCAAGTTTGGTGCCAATCTTGCTGTATCCGGCATTGAATTACCAGGTGTTACAGCATGACAGCCAATACAACTTTTATTAAAAATCGCTTGCCCTTCAGCAGCTAAGTCAGAACCGGCTTTTTGTGCTTTCTTCACACTCTGCATAGATTTAACCCAAGAATTAAACTGATCTCGGTTCATGGCCTTAACTTTAAAGTCCATTAAAGCATGAGAAGGACCACAAAGCTCAGCGCATTTACCATAGAATAGGTTCCCTGCTTCGTTAGCTCTTTTCGCATCAAACTTAAGCCAAAATTTGTTGATATTATCAGTATTTGTATCCATTTTTCCGCCTACTGCCGGAATCCAGAATGAGTGTTTAACGTCAACAGATTTTAGATTAAAATAGACTTTTTCATTTGTTGGTACAACTAACTCTTGGCTGGTTACAATTTTTTGCTTCGGATATTCAAAGTCCCACCAATATAAATGAGAACGAACATTTACTACAATTGCTTTTGAGTTTTTCTTATCCATATCTGAAACATCTGCAAGTTTGAATGTTGCAGCAACAGTTGGAACAGCAAGAATCAAGAGTAAAAGGATCGGTATAACAGTCCAAATAATTTCTAGTTTATGACTACCCTCAACTTGCTTCGGAATCCTGTCATCTTTTCTTCTAAATCTAAAGAATACAATAACAAAGATAATCATTACGATAATGATCACGCCAACCATAATGAGCGTACTTAGCTTCATTAAATCATATTGCATGTCTGCAACTTCACCGGCTGGCTTTAAAGTAGATAAAAATGGTTCGCCACATCCGGAGAGAATCAGCGCTAAAATCGCAAACAACGATATTAAACGCCACTTTGCAAGCCTTTTCATAATTTAATCAATCCCCTCTTTCGCATATGAGTTCTTAGATAATATTGATTGTTGATCAAAGAAGTATGTAATTGATTCTTCCCATCAAACCTAGGTGCGGCCGGTGTTCGTGAACACTGACCGCATCCCTAATAATTTTATGTTTGAAGTATATTGGTAAAGAATCGTCCAATAAGACTAAATTAATGTAACAAAAACCATTGCCACAAAAATTATCGTTAAATATTGGATGGAGTAAACAAACATGAGTTTTGCCCACTTAATGTCATCTTTGATCTTATATCCATAAATCCCTAATACTAGCCACCCTATATTCAGAAGCATTGCTAGAATTAGAAATGGGATTCCTAATTTAATAAGTAAAAATGGAATGGGCAACAATGCCACTAACCAAAGAAGAATGTGAACTTTGGTTGTTTTAAACCCCTTTACTACAGGCAGCATTGGTATTTTTGCAGCGCGGTATTCATTCACTCGTCTCATAGCGAGAGCATAGAAATGTGGTGGTTGCCAAATAAACATGAGTAGAAATAACGACCATGCCATGATATCCAGGTTGGCATCAACCGCAGCCCAGCCAATTAACGGAGGCACAGCACCAGAAATACTCCCTATAATGGTATTCGAGACTAGTTGACGTTTTGACCATAGCGTATACAATACGACATAACTAAAAACTCCAAGCAGTCCAATTACTGTTGCAGTTATGGTAGTAAAGAATAATAACAACGTTCCCAGTCCAACCAGTAAAATACCTAATGCTAGAACCTTGGCCGGAACAATTTTTCCGGTAACCGTTGGTCTTGTTTTCGTCCTGTCCATCAAATGATCGATATCACGATCGACATAATTATTAATAGCGCATGACCCTGCAATTATTAATGAGGAACCAGCAACTGTAAAAAAGACGATATCTAAATTATTTAGAAAACTTTGTCCTGTAAAATGAAGGGCGAGCCACAACCCTGTAAATGTTGTTATAAGATTGGAGTTAACAATTCCAATTTTTATAAGGGCCATTAAATCTTTCCATGCAGACGTTTTTTCCGCAGAAGCCTCCATGCCAGTGCCAATGGCAGCCTTTGAGTTAGACATTTACCTTCTCCTCCGATCCTTTGTCCCTAATATTCACAATTAGGCTCAACAATACAAAAATTGTTTCAATATATTCGCAGCTATGATTAGTAGCACTAAATAGCCAATAAACACCTTGATTGTTAAAACACTTTCTCTGTATATTAAATCACACTTTAAGTAGTTTTTGTGAACTTTTTTTGAATAATTTTTGAACATTTTATGACCCGTAATAATTTATCATTATTATACTCCATTTTATGTAAAACACGTTATTTAAATATATGTATAAATCAATTTTATCTAGCGAAATTCTATTAAATCAAGAATTTTCTAATTTCAAAAAATATTTCACCCTAATTTTTATGTTTTCCACTATAATAATAGTAATAGACAAACATTATGATTTCATCTATTTCTTTCGCTGAAAATGTTTCCAGAAATTAAACCGAAATTCTGTTCTTTTTCTTAGGAATTAGATATGATGAATAAGATACTTTGAATCTTTCTACTTTATCTCATTATACTGTCAAGATTTTTTTTTGACAAATTATTGAACTTTGTAAGAGGTGATTTTTTTTTGCGACGTTCTTTAAAGTGGCTGGCTGTAGCCACTACAATTGGAATGATACTTATTTTACTCGGCGGAGCTTTAGTGACAAAAACAAATTCCGGTATGGGCTGCGGCAGATCATGGCCACTGTGCAACGGACAATTTCTACCCACAGATATAACATTAGAATTAGTGATAGAGTTAGCTCACCGTCTTGTTTCCGGTGTGGTAGGCTTTCTAGTATTAATTCTTTCGATTTGGTCTTGGAAGGAGATTGGCCATATAAGAGAGACGAAATTTCTTTCTTTTATTTCCCTTTTCTTTCTAATCCTACAAGGGTTAATTGGTGCTGCTGCAGTAGTTTGGGGACAATCTGGATTTGTTCTGGCCTTGCACTTTGGAATCTCACTTATTTCATTTGCAGCTGTTTTTTTACTCACTTTACTTATTTTTGAGATTGATAAAAAATTCGACGCTGAAAAGCTTATCATTGACAAGAGAATGGGATTTCATATCATCGGAGTATCCATATACAGTTATTTAGTAATCTATACCGGCGCATTAGTTCGCCATACTAAATCAAGTCTTGTTTGTCGTGATTGGCCTCTTTGTTTAAATGACGGACCCATACTTCCTTCCAATATGTATGAATGGGTGCAAATGGGGCATCGTGCTGCGGCTGGATTCATTTTTATATGGATTGGGTATATAACGTATCTATCGATTCGCCATTATAAGCATCAAAGGGTTTTATACTGGGGATGGATCATTTCCTTTATTCTCGTCTGTCTACAAGTTACTGCGGGAGCCTTCATCATCATAACTAGATTAAACCTTTATATTGCACTTATGCATGCATTTTTTATCACTTGTTTATTTGGAGTTCTTAGTTATTTTCTTCTTTTATATTCAAGATCAAGAAAATATCACCCATAAAAAAAGTTGCCGGTAAAAGTAACCGGCAACTTTTTTTATTAGTCTCTACTTAGTTCAATTAATAAATCACCAGTTTGGATAGCATCGCCGCTTCTTACATAGATATCTTTAACCACGCCTGAAAAAGGTGCTTGAACTGTCGTTTCCATTTTCATGGCTTCGGTAATCATTAAATGATCGCCACGCTCCACTTTTTCTCCTTTTTCTACTAGTGTCTTAATAACTGTTCCTGGCATAGAAGCACCAATTTGCTGTTCATTTTTTGGATCAGCTTTCAGTCTGGAAGCAACTGTTGATTTGATACTTTCATCTTTAATGACCACTTCACGAGGTTGACCATTGAGTTCAAAGTAAACCACTCTTGTACCATCCGCCTGTGGCTGACTAATTGAAACAAGTTTAACAATTAGTGTTTTTCCTGTTTCAATTTCTACTTCTACTTCTTCTCCTAAACGCAAGCCATAAAGGAAAGTAGGAGTATCTAATACGGAAACTTTTCCAAATTGCTCAACCGTCTTGGTATAATCCATAAATACTTTTGGATATAAAGCATATGAAATAATTTCAAAATCGGTAACTTGTCTGCCAAGAACTTCAAAAAGCTCTTCTTTCAGTTTTTCAAAGTCTATCGGCTCAAGTAATTCACCTGGTCTTACCTCAAGCGGCTTTTTCCCTTTTAAGATGACTCGTTGTAGTTCTTCAGGAAAACCGCCATATGGCTGTCCAAGATATCCTTCAAATAATTCAACAACTGAATCAGGGAAATCAAGCGATTGACCTTTTAATAGCACATCTTCCTCGGTTAAATCATTTTGTACCATAAAGAGAGCCATATCGCCAACTACTTTTGAGGATGGAGTAACCTTGACAATATCGCCAAACATTTGATTTACCCTTGCATACATATTTTTGACTTCTTCCCAATGTTCTCCCAAACCAACTGCTTTCGCCTGTTGCTGAAGATTGCTGTACTGACCGCCAGGCATTTCATGTTCATATACTTCGGAATGAGGTGACATCATTCCGGACTCAAAATCTTGATAATATTTACGAACATCTTCCCAATAGTAGGACAGTTTTTCTAGTGATTGAATATCAACATTTGGTTTTCTTTCTGACCCTTCAAGGGCATAGTAGAGTGAATTGGCACTTGGTTGGGAAGTCAATCCAGCCATTGTACTTAAGGCAACATCAACAATATCAACACCACCATCAATGGCACGGGCATACGTATAAATCCCATTTCCACTCGTATCATGGGTATGAAGATGGATCGGAATATCAACTGTTTCTTTTAATTCGGAAATTAAACGATAAGCTGCTTCCGGCTTTAATAGGCCTGCCATATCTTTAATAGCTAAAATATGCGCACCTTGCTGTTCCAATTCCTTGGCAAGTTCTTTATAGTAATTGAGATTATATTTTGTCCTTGTCAAATCAAGAATATCGCCTGTATAACAGATAGCCGCTTCGGCAATCTTTCCAGTTTGTCTGACTGCATCAATGGCCGTTTCCATTCCTTTTACCCAGTTTAAACTATCAAAAATCCGGAATACATCAATTCCGGCCAATGCGGATTGTTGAACGAATTCTCTTATTAAGTTGTCTGGATAATTTTTATAGCCAACGGCATTTGCTCCCCTGAACAACATTTGGAACAGGACATTAGGTATTTTTTCTCTTAGTGTTAAAAGCCGATCCCACGGATCCTCTTTAAGGAAACGATAAGCGACATCAAAAGTGGCACCGCCCCACATTTCATATGAGAATAAATCAGGTAAAAGTTTGGCTGTTGGCTCCGCTATATGCGCAATATCAGTCGTTCTCATTCGCGTAGCCAGTAATGATTGATGAGCATCTCTGAAGGTAGTATCGGTTAAAAGCACCTGTTTTTGGTTCTTAACCCAATTAACCAGCCCATCAGGTCCATTCTGATCTAAGATTTGTTTAGTTCCTTCTTGATAAGTTGCATGTACTGGCAAAGACGGTATTCTTGGCTTAGAAAAAACTGGACGTTTTTTCTTCTCGATACCTGGGAATCCATTCACCGTAATGTTTCCAATGTAAGATAACATTTTCGTTCCTCTATCCTTACGAACTGGGAAGATGAACAACTCCGGTGTTGTATCAATAAAAGAAGTATCGTACTCACCGTTTAGGAATTTTTCATGTTTTACGACATTTTCTAAAAAGGGAATATTCGTTTTTATTCCTCTGATTCTAAACTCTTGTAAATTTCTCACCATTTTGGAGGCAGCTTGTTCAAATGTTAATGCCCATGTAGTGAGCTTAACAAGTAAAGAATCATAATAAGGAGTAATGACCGCCCCCATAAAACTGTTTCCTGTATCAAGGCGTACCCCAAAGCCTCCTCCTGAACGATATGCCATAATTTTCCCAGTATCCGGCATAAAGTTATTAAGCGGATCTTCTGTTGTTACCCTGGATTGAATCGCAAATCCATTAAGCTGAATTTTTTCTTGTGACGGGATGCCAACAATTGGTCCGTGCAACTCATGACCCTCAGAAACAAAAATTTGTGTTTGGACGATGTCAATCCCGGTTACCATTTCGGTAACGGTATGTTCAACCTGTACTCGGGGATTTACCTCAATAAAATAAAAATCATTCCCAGAAACTAAAAACTCCACTGTGCCAGCATTGAGATAACTAACATTTTTCATCAATTTTACTGCTGCATCGCAGATACTCTTTCGGAGTTCCGCTGATATAGAAACACTTGGAGCAACCTCTACAACTTTTTGGTGACGGCGTTGCACAGAACAATCACGGTCATAAAGGTGCACGATATTTCCATGTTTATCACCAATAATTTGGACCTCGATATGTTTTGGATTTTCAATTAATTTTTCGACATACACTTCATCATTTCCAAAAGCAGCCTTTGCCTCCGATTTAGCTCTTTCAAACGCTTCGGCTAATTCTTCATGACTTCTGACAATTCTCATTCCCCGGCCGCCGCCACCTAGAGAAGCTTTAATAATGACTGGAAATGCATTTACTTCAGTAAATTCTAATACATCATTTAAGCTGTTAACAGGACCATCACTGCCCGGGATGACGGGAATACCAGCCAAAACTGCTTGATGTCGGGCTTTTACTTTATCACCAAACATATCCAGATGTTTAGATTCCGGGCCGATAAAGATAATGCCCTCTTCTTCACAACGTTTTGCAAAATGAATATTCTCTGATAAAAATCCATATCCTGGATGAATCGCATCGGCACCACTTTTAATAGCGATGGCAATAATCCCGTCGATATCCAAATAGGCATCGATTGGCTTTTTTCCTTCACCAACTAAATATGCTTCATCCGCTTTATAGCGATGGTAGGATCCTGAATCCTCTTTTGAGTAGATCGCAACAGTTCGAATATTCAGTTCAGTACAGGCACGAAAAACCCTGATTGCGATTTCTCCTCTGTTAGCAACTAAAATTTTATTAATCTGCCTAGCCAATGTGAAAACACCTCAACTTCTATGTATTTTTAAAACGCGAAGGAAACCCTCGCGTTTCGTTTAAATATAGTATACTTTACCGTCACTACTTTGTTGTTTTTTATTTGTTTCATTTTTGTGTTTATATTTTTTTTCATATTTAACAAACATCGAAACATTTACTAGAATACCTGTTGCTGCAGCGAGTGACAAAAGGGAGGAACCACCATAACTAATGAAAGGAAGCGGCACACCGGTCAATGGCATAATTCCTGATACACCTGCTAAATTGATGAAGGTTTGAATTCCAATCATACTGGATATCCCAATCGCAAGGAGGCTTCCAAATGGGTCTTTACATTGTAAACCAATATATATTCCCCTCAGAACTATATAAGTTAATAGAATAATAACAAAGCCAACGCCCCAAACACCTAATTCTTCAGCAATAACAGCCATGATAAAATCTGTATGAGATTCCGGCAAATAGCCAAGCTTTTGAATACTTTTTCCCAGTCCCAACCCATTAACTCCTCCGGAACCAATGGCAATATAGGAGTTCGCCAGATGAAAACCTGCATCGTTTACATATTTTTCATCAAAAGGATTTCCTAATACTTCAAAACGACTCATTCTCTTTTCTGAGAGAATGTGATCCTTCATGACTAAAGCCAACGGAAGGATCATAATCAGAATGGACAAAACCAATTTTAAGATATTTTTAAAACTCATGCCTGAACAGAAAATAACAGTAGCTGCGATAAAGATGATAATACTTGCAGTACCAAAATCAGGTTGAAGAATAATTAAAAAGCAAACGATAAACAGGTATACTAATGGCGGCAGTACACCGGTATTAAATTGATTAATATAATTCTGCTTCTTAGCATAAACTGCAGCGAGGTAAATGATAACTGCCAGTTTCACAAATTCTGACGGCTGAAATTTAAATGACCCAAACGAATACCAACTTTGGGCACCACCAGCAATCGACCCAAAGACAAACAAGCCAAATAGAGCTAGAAATGATACAAGTACTATGGATATTAGTACCTTTTTAAACTCCATAATTTTATACGGAATAATCGCCATAAATATGAAAATAACAGCAAACATAAGCAACCATAATTTTTGCTTTTGGTAAAAGAAGTCACTTGACACACCATATCGCTGTACCGCTGATGCCATACTGGCACTGTATATCATCACTAAACCAAAAGCGCATAAAAGAATAATGGCAATGATTAAGGAATAATCATAGGATTTCAAGATTTTTTTAATCATGTAATGCGTCCTCATTTTCAAAATTAATTTATTACGATTCTATTATAATAGAAAATGGTTGTATTGACTTGTTGAAATGTAAAATTGTTATATCAATTTAATATAGAAAATTTTGAAAGTTAGAACGAAAAAAGGACCCTATCCTATAATAAAAAACCCAAACAATACAAAATATTGTTTGAGTTCTTCTAATATTATTTTCTTATGGATGCATCGTGAAGCGCAGACAATTCTCTTTCTAATTGATCTAAAATCGCTTTCCCATCCTTACTATCTATTAAGCCTAATCGTACAGCAAAGTCTATTTCTCTAGATAGGCCAAACATCTGTGTATCCAACACCTCTTCATAAAGAGGACATTGAGGCATCGTGAGATTGTCCATTTGCACTTTGATAAGCTTTAATATTTTTTCAGCGTCAGCCTGTAATAAGGCATAGGCTTTTTCATGGTGATTCACGATCATATCAGA
>NZ_JBALNY010000056.1:18608-31564 GCF_036962145.1 Bacillus sp. JJ1764
ACGCCAACATTGATCCCCCCATTTCAGAGCGATTATTCAACTTATCTATAAATTTTACCGTTAACCACCGAAAAATGCAAGAACAATAAGCTTATTATCATGTCAATTTAAGTTTTATGACTTTCTTTCAGAAAAAAGCTATACTAATGATTGTGAGACATAAGGGGGTATGCAAAATGGAAAATATCATTATGATACGAGGAAAAGTAACCTTTCAGATCACGTTAGATCCTGGTACTTGGATTTTTGATGATCGTAAACTTGATTTAACAACCTATTTTACCGAGGAAAAAAAGTCAGCAAATGAACTTGAGGAATACACAAAAGCTGTTTCTAAGCACTGGGACCGCGAAATTATGGAAGGAGCCATTTTCCCGCCAACACTAAAGACTGAAAAAAAATTTGAAAAAGTAAAATTGTTGACGGGAACATTTGGGATGCCCTTAAAGCCTTTTTTACATAATGCCCAGCCTAACGCCGACGCAACGGTTTTGGTCATCCACACGAAATCGGGTGACACGGAGATGCCTTTAACACAAGGTATTGAGGTCATTTGCGGGTTCTCTCTAAACGGTAAGCCCCTTAACGAAGACGGTCCTGTTCATGCTTACTTTGGTGATGGTTCTAATAAGGATAATCCTATTAAAAATGTAATTGGTTTCTCTTTAAAATAGACGGGGGCCATTTTGGCGCCCGTTTTTTCGATTCGCGGCTATAGTAGATCCGCAGCAATTCTTGCTAATCCAGACCTTTCACCTTTTAATAATTTCACATGCCCGGACATGACTTGGTCTTTAAACTTTTCTACTACATAGGTAAGGCCGTTATTATATGCATCCAAATAAGGATGATCTATTTGTTCAGGATCTCCCATTAAGACAATTTTACTATCTTCTCCCACACGGGTTAGGATTGTTTTCACCTCGTGCTTTGTCAGATTCTGAGCCTCATCTATTATAATAAATTGTTTTGGAAGGCTTCTTCCCCTGATATAGGTCAATGCTTCCACTTCAATGGAACCCATACCTGCCAAAATAGCATCCAATTCACCCGGCTTCTTTGTATTAAACAGGTATTCCAGATTATCATAAATTGGCTGCATCCATGGCCGTAATTTCTCCTGCTTCTCCCCAGGCAAAAATCCTAAGTCTTTACCTACTGGGACAATTGGACGTGCAACTAATAGCTTTTTATATTCATGAAAGTCCTCTGTTTGCATTAACCCTGCAGCTAGGGCCAATAATGTTTTACCTGTCCCTGCCTTCCCAATTAAGGTCACTAGTGGGATATCCTTTCGAAGCAGCAATTCAATGGCCATTGTCTGCTGAACATTTCTCGAGTGAATTCCCCATATATGTTCCTGATTTAGCACTAACTTATTTACCTTTTTGCTTGTTCGATTCACCATCCCTATGGCTGAGGCCGAACTTCCAAGGGCATCCTTCATGATCAAAAATTGATTTGGATAAAAAGGATGGTTAGCAATTTCAGAAAGAAACAGCTCACCTTTTTCATAAAAGCGGCTTAATAAATCAATTGGGATATACACCTCGAGAAAACCTGTATAAATATGGTCAATTTCAACCACACGATCATTTAAAAAATCTTCAGCATCCAGTCCAATCGCATCTGCCTTTACTCTTACTAATGCATCCTTACTTACCAGGATCACCGGTTTCCCATTTTCCTTAGTTTGCTCTTCTAAGAATAAATTTTTAGCTACCGCCAAAATGCGGTTATCATTTGTTTTTTCGATAAAGATATCTTGAAGTTCATGAAAACTTCGATGATTCAGTTCAATTCTGATTGACCCCCCGTTTTCCAGTGGGATCTTTTCATGAAGTTTCCCTGAGGCCCTTAGACCATCAATTAATCTGGATACTTGCCTAGCATTTCTTCCTACCTCATCCATATACCTTTTCTTTGAGTCCACTTCCTCAAGTACTACTGCAGGTATTACAACTTCATTATCTTCAAAGGAAAAAATGGAATACGGGTCTTGTAGTAAGACATTTGTATCTAACACGTATATTTTACTCAAAGGTACGCCTCCCGCTTGTAGTTGGTGTACGGCTTGTTTAAAAATATCAAACATGCCTATTGTAAGAACTTTGGTAAAATATATGTTTATTGGAATAAAGATAGAAGGCGTTCCACACAATAAATGTTAGTGAGAACGCTTTCTATTGATAGGATTAAGCGTATTTAACCCCTTTTTTTATTATACTTTTAGGAGGTTTTTTATGAAAAGGACCTTAATAGCTGCATTCATCTGTTTACTGTTAGCAGGGTGCAATAACAACAATCGTAATGACATCACTGAAAGTAAAGATTCATCTTTAGTGAAGGTAAAAAATAGTTATATTGAAAGTGTTGACCGGAAAACAGGACAAGAAATTTCCAAACGTTTGGTAACTCTAGCTACAAGCGTCCCTAATGTAAATGACGCAACCGCAGTTGTTTTAGGGAAATACGCAATTGTCGGCATTGATGTCAATTCAAAAATTGATCGGTCCCAAGTAGGAACCATCAAATACTCCGTTGCTGAAAGTCTAAAAAAAGACCCCTATGGAGCCAACGCTGTTGTTGTAGCAGATGCAGACACAACCGAAAGATTAAAGGAGATCCAGGGTGATATAAAAAGAGGAAGACCGATAAGGGGAATCATGGAGGAACTCGCAGATGTTGCTGGTCGGTTAATGCCTGAAATACCGGGGGATTTGGTCACACCTACTCCCAAAAATGCACCTGATAAACCTGCAAAAAAACTGCCCAACGAACAAGAGAAAGAGTTACGAAAAGAACAGGAAAAACAATCAAATTATCACAAATAAATGAGAAAAGCTTAGTTATCACTAAGCTTTTCTCATTGCTTCCATCACTTGCCTATCTAATTTTTCAGCAGCATTTTTATCATATGTTTTATCGTATTGAACTTCGGAAACAATTTTGGAGCCATAGAACATCACATCTCTGACTTCTTTAATTTCCATTTCCACTAATGCAAGCTTCAATGGAACATCCTCTAGACGCTCTTCTTTTATCGATGCCTCACCTTGAATGGAATAGGTAGACTCGTTAGCAATTAGATTAATCACAATCCGATTGTTTTGGTTTATATTCTGGATAATTCGAGAACGTCCATCTACCGCAAAACAGATGGTTTTTTCATCCTTTGCCAACACCCATGAAATTGCACTTACATTTGGCCACCCTGTTTCGTGGTCAATTGTAGCTACTGTCACAAATCTTTCTTTTTGTAATTCATCATATAGAGGCTGAATAAGCCCTGGCTCTACTTGATTTACCACTTTTTAAATCCCCTTTGCATCTTATATTAATTAAAAACAGCTATTCTAATATTACTATTATTACTTTCATTCATCAAATTAACAAATATTTTGATTACCTATCAGATTACCTGCTGCTATAGTATAATATATTTATTCAGTGTGAATTTGAAAAAGATGAGGTGACTTCATGAGAGTAAAATGTGTAATTTGCGATAAAATCGAATCGATTGCCGATGAGTCCCCGGTTGCCAAACGCCTGCGAAATCGGCCTATCCATACATATATGTGCAATAACTGCAGCGAACGAATTACTGAAAGAACGAATGCCAGGATTTCCACAGGTAACTTTAAGCTTTATCGTACACGTCCTGAAAAAGATGAATGGTGAGCAGAAAGTAAAAACCACAAGTCCCTTCAAAAATTCGAATGAAGGAACTTGTGGTTTTTTAGTCTTTTACCGGACAATTCACGTATTTTTCCGGTTCTTTATTAATTTGATCTAACATGACTTCGATTAATTCACGTGGGAAACGTGTTTTTTTTGTCTCTCCTTCATGTTGATAAGATACATAATAAAGAGAATCATCTGTTGAGATTTCGATGTTGGAAACATGACGTTCAGACTTTAGCATCTCATCAAAATGAGCCTTTGTTTCCTGTGCTGCGGTATCATCAGGGCGTGCATCGCACACTACCTTAATGGTTAGCCAATTATATAAGACATCTTGTAAGGAATTCATGTTCTATCCCCCGCTACTTTGCTTCCGTTTGTTGTTTTTTCGATTGATGTAAACGAATTTTATAAATAATTAATACTAGAGCTGCAACAACTAATCCTTCAGCAATTGGCAAAAAGGCCCCAAGAAAGGTTAAAATGGTACAGCCTAGACATAAAAAGATATAAATGACAATCGACTTTCCAAGAGGAAGCTTTTTGGCAAAACCCAGTTTATATACAATGATGGATAAAATCACGATTGTTATATAAAGAAGCCACATCCCTATTTTCGGCTGTTCCGATACCTTATAAAGTGCAGCAAAGAATGAAAGTCTTTCTGCTACGTTCACGTCAAAACCTCCTCTATCCTTTAACCAGGCTTGATTAGCTCATTTCTGCAACTTTTTTCTTTTTAGCTACTCTTTCACGTTCACTCTTATCTAAGATTTTCTTTCTTAAGCGGATGGATTGTGGAGTAACCTCACAATATTCATCTTCATTTAAATACTCAAGAGATTCTTCTAATGTCATGATACGTGGCTTTTTAATCACCGAGGTTTGATCCTTGGTAGCTGAACGTACGTTAGTGGCATGCTTTACTTTCGTAATATTTACGGTGATATCATTTTCACGTGTATGTTCACCGACAATCATACCTTCATAAATTTCCGTACCTGGGTCAACGAAGATAGTCCCACGATCTTCTACCTGCATAATACCATAGGTAGATGCTTTCCCGGTTTCCATTGACACTAGAACACCTTGACGTCTGCCGCCAACCTGACCTGGTGTCATTGGTTGATAGCTGTCAAAGCTGTGGTTAATAATTCCATATCCACGAGTAAGTGTTAAGAATTCAGTTGTATAACCGATAAGCCCACGCGCAGGCACGTTAAAGATAAGACGAACTTGACCATTTCCATTATTAACCATGTCAAGCATTTCACCTTTACGAGCCCCGATGGATTCCATAACTGCACCTGTATGCTCTTCAGGTACATCAATTTGCACCCGTTCAACTGGCTCACTACGAACTCCGTCAATTTCTTTTACGATAACCTCAGGCTTTGAAACCTGCAATTCGTATCCTTCACGACGCATATTTTCAATAAGGATCGACAAGTGAAGTTCTCCACGTCCGGAAACAATCCACATATCAGGTGAATCTGTATTTTCAACACGGAGGCTGACGTCCGTTTGTAATTGAGCACGAAGCCGCTCTTCGATTTTTCTGGCAGTTAAATATTTCCCTTCACGACCAGCAAAAGGACTGTTATTAACAACAAATGTCATTTGTAGGGTTGGTTCATCAATTCTTAAGACAGGAAGAGCCTCTTGCTGCTCAATCGGACAAACGGTTTCCCCGACATTAATATCTTCCATACCTGATACTGCAACTAAATCGCCAGCTTTTGCTTCTTCTACTTCTTCCCTCTTTAAGCCAAAGAAGCCAAAGATCTTTGTTACACGGAATTGCTTAACTGAACCATCCAGTTTCATTAAGGCGACCTGTTGGCCAACCTTCATCGTTCCACGGAAGACACGGCCTATTCCAATTCTTCCAACATATTCATTATAGTCGAGAAGAGCAACTTGGAATTGAAGAGGTTCGTCATGATTATCAATTGGTGAAGGAATATGCTCGATAATTGATTCATATAGACATTGCATATTTTCATCCTGCTGTTCAGGATTCATACTTGCTGTACCGTTGATGGCAGATGCATAAATTACAGGGAATTCCAATTGATCCTCTGTCGCATCAAGTTCGATAAATAAATCAATTACTTCATCAATTACTTCAGCAGGACGAGCAAAATCACGGTCAATTTTATTAACCACCACAATTGGAGTTAAATTTTGCTCCAGCGCTTTTTTTAGAACAAAACGGGTTTGCGGCATACAACCTTCATATGCGTCTACAACCAACAATACACCGTCAACCATTTTCATGATTCGTTCCACTTCACCGCCAAAGTCGGCATGTCCTGGCGTGTCTAAAATATTGATTCTGGTATCCTTGTATTGGATTGCCGTATTCTTTGCTAAGATCGTGATTCCGCGTTCTCTTTCTAAATCATTAGAATCCATCGCGCGTTCTTCAACATGTTCATTGGTCCTAAATGTTCCTGCTTGTTTTAATAATTGGTCTACCAAGGTTGTTTTACCATGGTCAACGTGAGCAATGATTGCAATATTACGGATATCGTTTCTTGTATTCAAAAATTTCCACTCCTGACTATATTCAATAAAGAAGGTTATTTATAGTTTCTCATAGACAACTAAAACATTATACCACAGTTCATGTGGAAACCTAAAAGCATTTTATGTATTATATAAAATAATGGGTATAAGTTTAGATAAGGGGGATGAATAATGAAGCAAATTAAATGGGTTTTACTTATCTATGCCGTAATGGCAGCGGCAGCCATTATGGGAATAGGCGTGGCAATTGCCGAAGAAAGTATTTTAGGAATAATTGGATGTATTCTTGCTTTAATTTCCATAATGGGTCTTGGGTTCACAACCAAAAAGAAAATGCGTGAACGAGGAGAATTATAAAAAGCTTCAGCAAATGCTGAAGCCCTTTTTTTACCATTCACCATTTTTTAAATACTCGGATAAAATGGTTTCGTGCAGTCCAGGTTTTGCGACAAATAAAGAATCTTTCGTCAAAAAGTCGAGCTTTCTTCCTCTTAAGTTTGTAACCACTCCGCCCAGTTCCTCCACAATAACGGTCCCACCACCATAATCCCAAGGAGATAATCGCAACGAAATATAGGCGTCCACTCTCCCTGTTGCTACAAAAATCATTTCAAGGGCAGCTGTTCCATATGACCTGGTCCCTCGAGCAGCTCTTACTAATGGAATTAATAAATTATGATCAATTCGATGATTTTCCATTACCCAGGTTGCATTTAGAGCAAGGATCGATTCTTGTACCGAAGTCTCTTGAAGCCGCGGTAATGGTTTATCATTTAAGTAGGCACCTTTACCAACTTGAGCATGGTACAATTCATCATGAACCACATCATATACCAATCCGATTTTGCCTATCCCATTCTCATAAATCCCTACAGATATGGCAAAATTCCTTTGTTGATGGATAAAATTCATCGTCCCGTCAATGGGGTCGATTAACCAGACAACACCGTTTAAATCATTTATTTCGTCCCCAAATCCCTCTTCCCCCATGATTCTGTGTTCGGGATAGGCCTTTTTAATTTTTTGAATGAAGAACTGCTCTGTTTCTCGATCAATATTGGTTACTAGGTCATTTGGATTTGTCTTTGTTTCAATATTCAAGGTCTGATCGAAGGATGCTTTTATTCGGTTCCCCGCCTCTTTCACCCATTCCTTCGCATGGGAATAAATCTCTTCCCAAATCATATCGTTCCTCCCGTCATCTTGATTCTTTTATGTTCTCAATGTATGTAGTATTCACTTGCAAAATCCTTCTAATGTAATCTTAGCTTAATGCAAATTTACTCCTCCAGCAACTTTTTGCAATTTTATGTAGAGAAATATTTAGGACGCAATAATAAACGAACTCCCCCATACCATTGGAGTTCGTTTTAAAAGTAATCATTTTTATTTCGTTTCATTCTAAATTTTTACCCCTTAGAAATTAGTCCTGTACCCAATGTAGTTAAAATGCCTTTAATCGTAATAATTCCAATCGAATTTTCTCGAGTTTTTGCTTGCAATCTTTAATTTTCTTTTCATCATTTTCTTCTATTGCCTCGAATAACACAGCAAGCTCATAATCCATTTCCAAACGTAAGACAGCCTTTTTTTCTTTTTCGCCTACTTTTTTTAATGAAGTATTCATCAATTGTTTCACTTGCTCTCCTCCCATCCGTTATTAAACTTACTTTTCAGATATTTTTTACTGTATCATATGAGCCAATTTGAAATATTGGAACAAATATGTGCTCTTACCTAGAAAGCAGCTTATTTTCTTGAGCTTATCTTGATATGTTAAAATATGAAGGAATTGAATAGTGGAGGTAACACAGGAATGGAAGTCACGAGATTTACAAATGAAGATTTTGACGTATTTACAATAGATGGACTTGATCCACGGATGGAAGCACTTAAAATGAAAATCCGACCAAAATTGGAAAGTTTAGGACAATACTTTGCTCCAACTCTTACCACACTCACAGGTGACGAAATGTTTGTACATGTTGCCAAACATGCCCGAAGGACCGTTCATCCTCCAAAGGATACATGGGTCGCATTTGCTAATAATCCACGTGGATATAAAATGCTGCCTCATTTTCAAATTGGTCTTTGGGAAACTCATTTATTTATTTGGTTCGCTGTCATTTATGAGGCACCACATAAAGCAGAAATTGGTAAACGTCTATCAGAAAAACTCGCTAAGATTCACAAGGATATTCCAAAGAATTTTGTCTGGTCTATGGATCATACAAAACCTGAGACAATTCAAAATGAAACTTTATCAAAAGAAGAGCTGCAAGCAATGTTTGATCGCCTGCAAACAGTAAAAAAAGCGGAATTATTATGTGGCTATGTGATCGATCGAAATGATGCCATACAATTAAATTCTGAGCAATTAATTAGTAAAATCCAAAAAGTATTTGAGAGTTTAACCCCTCTTTATAATCTAGCGGTCAAAAAGTAAA
Organism: Bacillus sp. JJ1764; assembly: GCF_036962145.1. Classification (NCBI taxonomy): domain Bacteria; kingdom Bacillati; phylum Bacillota; class Bacilli; order Caryophanales; family Bacillaceae; genus Bacillus; species Bacillus sp. JJ1764. Next base: position 27,272 of record NZ_JBALNY010000056.1, read on the forward strand.
GCTCCCTAAATTGGGAGCTTTACTTTTTCATTACAATTCGATCACCTGAAGCAGACTCTTTTGATTTTTTAATTGTCCTATAAGCAGAGTATCCACTTATATCTTCAAACTCATTGCAAATAGATTTTTCCTCCGCTTTACTTGGTACGATTTCTTTAAAACGTCGATAGGCAGCCAACATCTGATCCCGTTCTACCCCTGTTTCATAAGCCTTTTCTACTGCCTCAAAAAATGTAATCACATCGACAATCTCTTGGGTGGACCAACTGTAATCAATTGGGTATTGATATTCCATCATTTCACCGACTTTACTTCATTTAGATTCTATTTTCCCCATTTTTCACGGATATTCTCCGCCACATGTATGATTCGCTCAAACAATTCTGCAACTGATGGGACATCCTTAATGAGTCCCATGACTTGTCCGGCCCAGGCAAAACCTTCTTCGACAACTCCATCATAAATGTACCGTTTATTGGCACTTCCACTGATAAAATCCTTTAGTTCTTCAAAACCACCGGAATTTTGCTCAATTTCAAGTATTTTTTCAGTCCAATTATTAGAAATTGCCCTGGCTGGAGCACCGAGAGATCTTTTTATAACTACCGTTCCTGCTTCCGAGCCCTCAACTATGGCTTTTTTATATAGTTCATTGGCATGGATACATTCTTTCGTCGCAATGAACCTCGTGCCCATTTCAATACCCTCAGCCCCTAAACCGAGGGCCGCCATCAATCCCCGACCATCTCCAATGCCTCCAGATGCAATGACAGGGATTGAAACTGAGTCAACTACCTGCGGAACTAACACCATCGTTCCAATATCATCTCGACCAAGATGGCCCCCACCCTCTTGACCAACGACCATTACGGCATCCGCCCCAAGCTCCTCTGCTTTTACGGCCTGCCTTTTAGCCGCAACTAATACAAGCTTTTTAATAGATGTTCCCTTTAATTGTTCAAGAATTGGGGCAGGATTTCCCCCAGTCATCGAAATGACAGGTACTTCCTCCTCCATTGCAACCTGTAAAAGATCTAAAAACGGTCTTCCATGTTGACCAATAGCAAAATTAACACCAAATGGCTTTGTCGTCAATTGTTTAACCTTATGAATTTCTTGTCTCAATAATTCCGGGCTTCCCAATGACATGGCTGTTATTTGACCAAGACCCCCTGCATTTGACACCGCAGCGGCCAGTTCTGAATAAGCTAAATAAGCTAATCCCCCTTGAATAATGGGATAGCGAATATTTAAGAGTTTTGTAACACGGGTTTCCCAATTCATACCATATCCCCCTTAATAATAGATATTTGTTATTTCGGCTTTTAAGGTTAATTTTCCTTTTTTTCTGGGAAACTAAAGTAACTAAAAAAATTCATGATTATTAGCGTAAACACCTATACATTTTAGATATAAAAGTGCTATAATCTTTTTTGTTTTGCTTAATTATACAATGTAATTAATAAATAAAGAGGTGTGGTTATAAATTGTCCCAGCAGGAAACACCGTTATTTAGCGGTTTAGTAGAACATGCGAAACGCAATCCCGTACAATTTCATATTCCAGGTCATAAAAAAGGTGCTGGAATGGATCCTGAATTTCGCCAATTTATTGGTGATAATGCTTTATCCATTGATTTAATCAATATCGGACCATTGGATGACCTCCATCATCCAAAAGGAATGATTAAGAGAGCTCAAGACCTTGCAGCAGAAGCATTTGGCGCTGATCATACATTCTTTTCGGTCCAAGGTACAAGCGGTGCCATCATGACTATGGTGATGGCTGTCTGTGGACCAGAGGATAAAATTATTGTTCCTAGGAATGTTCACAAATCGGTTATGTCGGCAATTGTTTTTTCAGGTGCGATTCCCGTTTTCATTCATCCTGAAATTGATAAGGAATTGGGCATTTCCCATGGTATTACACCCGAAGCAGTTGAAAGAGCTTTAATAGAGCATCCAGATGCTAAAGGTGTTTTGGTTATTAACCCAACCTATTTTGGCATCTCAGCAGATTTAAAGAAAATTGTTGAAATCGCCCATTCATATAAAGTACCAGTTCTTGTCGATGAGGCCCACGGCGTGCATATTCATTTCCATGATGAATTACCTTTGTCTGCTATGCAGGCCGGTGCCGATATGGCTGCAACAAGCGTTCATAAACTTGGCGGATCCATGACTCAGAGCTCTATACTTAATGTCAAAGAGGGTCTAGTATCTGTTAATCATATTCAATCCATTTTAAGCATGCTAACGACAACATCAACTTCCTATCTACTCCTAGCATCACTTGATGTTTCACGAAAACAGCTAGTGCAAAAAGGAAAAGAATTAATCAGCAGTACAATCGAATTAGCTCAATCCATACGGAAAAGAATAAATCAAATTGAACATCTGCATTGTGCGGGTGAAGAAATTCTTACTTCAGAGGCAATCTTTGATTATGATCCAACAAAGCTAATTATTTCTGTCAAAGATTTAGGCCTTACTGGCTACGAAGTGGAAAAATGGCTTAGACAAAGACATAATATTGAAGTAGAGTTATCGGACCTATATAATATCCTTTGCATCGTTACATTTGGTGATACTAATTATGAAGGAGATTTGTTGGTAAATGCTTTAAAGGAGCTAGCTGACGAATGTGAGCACCGCGCCGAGAAAACAGAACCAGTCGAAGTATTGCTTCCTGAAATCCCATTGCTGGCACTTACACCAAGAGATGCGTTCTATTCTGAAACTGAGGTTATTCCTTTCGAAGATTCGGTGGGAAGAATTATTGCCGAGTTTGTGATGGTTTATCCACCAGGAATTCCAATCTTAATACCTGGAGAGATTATTTCAAAAGAAAATCTCCACTATATTAAGGAAAACTTAGAAGCAGGGTTACCTGTTCAAGGTCCAGAAGATGACGAAATTAAATTCATTCGAGTCATAAAAGAATATAAAGCAATCAAATAAAAAATACAGGATTCCGTTTCGGAATCCTGTTTATTTATTTCTATCATGTACTAGTTATTTTTCATCTTTTGAATGGTCATCGCAACAGCAATTACATTTTGAATAAAGTACTGATACTTTTTCATCTTCAAAATGATCGATTGTTGAGTTGCAAGATTGACATACAATTGTACCCATCTGTTCTAGCCCCATTTCAAATGATTTTATGAAAGCGTTTAAAACATCCTTGAATTAATAATAATATATCACATTTAAAATTTCAAGCCCAATTTGTATGTCACATTTAATTTTTTTCATATAAAAAAAGGGCCTATAAGCCCCTTCACGAACGCATATTAATCATACTCTGTAACAAACGGCATTTCTGGTAAAGCGCTTTTAAAAAACTCAGCTAAATCTAAGGCTTGCTGCTGATCTTGGATTCGGAATACGTTTTGAAGGTGTTCGATATCTTCAATGTCTTTAGGGTCGAGGAGAGTTGAACGGCCTGTTTGCATGCAGACAACAAGAGGCTTTCCAAAAAACATGTTGGTATAAATAATTCCAAAATCATATCGTGTATCCTCTGTAGTAAACCCAATAAACCTAACCTTAACCTTTTCATGCTCATCATAGAGCTTGTAAAATAACTCCATATTACTCCTCCTTTATAAATAGTTAGAATATTATTATAATTTACTTTCCATTAATTAACAAGAAATTGTTGAAATATTTAATATTGTTGTCATTTATTTTTAATCAATGCTAGAATAAGAGAGATAACAATTACGGCTGAATAAAGGGGGAAAGATGATGGCTATAAATGCGTATATTAAGCTGGTGCCTTCATCCGCAAAACAAACAATTACAATAGATGAATTAAAAGAGTTATTCCATTATTATAAAAGCATCCTGAACAAAACAGGAGCTCAATTAGATTGGGAATATGATCATGCGGCATTCCCATATGAAATAAAAGAAACCTCAGAAGGAAAAGATAAATGGTTTTACTTACAATCCGACCATGAGCGATATAATGTCATTTTGATTGGAGTAGATCAAGAAACCGTTTCCCTAGAGAATGGAGAAATGAGAGACCAAACCTATATTCAGGTCACTTTACCCGAACAATCTACATATGGAGATAAAGGAAAAGCAAATGAATTTTGTAAATTTCTTGCCAATAAACTTCAAGGCGAACTTCATTTGTTTAACGACCGAGTCATGTATTTCTATCCTCGAAAGTAAAAAGCCCCAAATTTGGGGCTCTTTTAATGTAAGGCAGTGTTAAATAACAGTGTTTGTTTTTAACACTCTGTTGATTGTAGTGGAAGGTACGAAGACTCCTGTGGGA
>NZ_JBALNY010000056.1:31603-39061 GCF_036962145.1 Bacillus sp. JJ1764
GGAAATCAACAGACAAGTATAACAGAGAGCCTAATGTAAAAATTGGGTCATCGTATAGTGCAATGATGTATATACCACCAAACTTAAGGTCGTAATAAACAATGTTTTTCGTGATGATTTCGTAATTTTGTTGCCGATGATAAACGCTAAGTAAAAAAACACAAAAAACATGATTACCTTATAAACAAGCTGATCATGCCTCGACAGCCACTCAATAAATGTATACCCGCTCCAAATGATAAATTGCAGCATCATGACAATATAAACCCTCATTATTATCACCACGCAAAATACATATATTTTGTAAAGAATATTACATATATATGAAGAAAAGGAAACAGTTATTTGCTCCCCAATGAACGAATTGATATAAAATGTTATCTATACATTCGCTAATAAAAAAGAAAAGTCCTCTCTATTTTTTATAGAAAGGAATTTTGTATCAGTTATTACTTTAAGATGTGAATCGGACTGCCGAGGGCAACTTCGGCAGCTTCCATTGTAATTTCACCGAGAGTTGGGTGAGCATGTATTGTCATTGCCAAGTCTTCTGCCGTCATACCTGCTTCAATGGCAAGCCCTAACTCTGCAATCATATCAGAGGCGCTTGTGCCGGCAATTTGCGCTCCAATAACAAGACCGTCTTCTTTACGAGTAATTAACTTTAAGAAACCATCAGCGCTATCAAGTGATAAAGCACGACCATTAGCTGCAAATGGGAATTTAGCAGCTGTTACCGCAAGTCCTTCTGCTTTAGCTTGTTCTTCTGTATATCCTACTGAGGCTAATTCAGGCTCAGAGAATACAACTGCAGGAATTCCTAAATAATCTATTTCAGAAGGATGTCCAGCGATTGCTTCTGCCGCAATTTTTGCTTCATATGATGCTTTATGAGCAAGCTGCGGTCCCTGAACAACATCACCAATAGCGTAAATATTGCTGATATTGGTACGGCATTGTTTGTCGATTTCGATTAGACCACGTTCGCTAAGTTTCACGCCAACTTGTTCCAAGCCCATTTCATCTGTGTTTGGACGACGTCCTACCATGACGAAAACATAATCTGCTTCGAGTTTCTGCTCTTCACCATTTGTTTCAAATGTTACAGTTACGCCGTTCTCGGTTTCCTCAACACCTTTAGCAAGTGCTTTTGTATAGAATTCAGCGCCTTTTTTCTTCAGCGCCTTTTTAACTAATGCAGCCATTTGTTTATCAAAGACACCAAGTCCTAAAATTTCCTCAGCACCTTCTAAAATGGTTACTTTGGTGCCAAAGTTAGCGTACGCGCCGCCAAGTTCGACCCCAATGACACCTCCACCAATTACAATGATGCTTTTTGGAATTTCAGGCAAATTAAGAGCACCTGTTGAATTAAGGACACGTTTTGAATATTTAAACGTAGGCAACTCGATTGGACGAGAGCCCGTTGCAATAATCGCATTTTTAAACGTATATGTTTGAGCAGAATTTTCGTCCATGACTCGAAGGGTATTCGCATCAACAAAATATGCTTCACCGCGGACAATATTTACCTTATTTCCTTTTAAAAGCCCTTCAACGCCGCCAGTTAATTTTTTAACAATACCAGCTTTAAATTCTTGAACTTTTGAAAAATCAACCTTTACATTTTCAGCTGTTATTCCAAATGCATCGGAATGCATAGCTGTTTCATAACGATGACCAGCAGCAATTAATGCTTTTGAAGGGATACAACCAACATTCAGGCAGACACCGCCTACGTATTCCTTCTCAACAATTGTTACTTTTTGGCCAAGTTGTGCAGCACGAATAGCTGCAACATATCCCCCAGGACCGGCACCAATGACTATAGTATCTGTTTCAATTGGGAAATCTCCAACTACCATTTTCTTACGCCTCCATTAACAATAGTTCTGGATCGTTCAATAAACGCTTAATATGATTCATTGCATTTTGTGCGGTTGCTCCGTCAATCATACGATGATCGAAACTTAAAGATAAAGCTAATACAGGAGCAGCCACAATTTCACCGTCACGAACGATCGGTTTTTCAGCAATACGGCCTACGCCCAAAATGGCAACTTCCGGATGGTTAATAACTGGAGTGAACCATTGACCGCCTGCTGAACCAATATTAGAAATCGTGCAAGATGCACCCTTCATTTCGTTTGGAGCCAATTTTCCTTCACGCGCTTTACCAGCTAATTCATTAATTTCATTAGAGATAGTAAATACTGACTTTCTATCGGCATCCTTTACAACAGGAACTAAAAGACCTTTTTCAGTATCAGCAGCGATACCTATGTTGTAATAATGTTTATGAACGATCTCATTTGTAGCATCATCAAGAGATGTATTTAACACAGGGAACTCTCTTAAAGCGCTTGTTAGTGCTTTAACAATGTATGGTAAGAAGGTTAGCTTGATGCCTTTAGCAGCAGCCACTTCCTTGAACTTCTTGCGGTGAGCAACAAGCTTAGTTACATCAATTTCATCCATTAATGTCACGTGAGGAGCAGTGTGCTTAGAGTTAACCATTGCCTTTGCAATAGCCTTACGAATACCGCTCATTTTTTCACGTGTTTCTGGATATTCGCCTTGTGGAATTGGAACAGGTACTGGAGCAGCTGCCTTAGATGTTTCTTCTACATTTTCCACAACTGTTGTTTCCTGCGTTGCAATTGCAGCTCCGCCGTCATTTAAGAATGCATCAATATCATTCTTCATAATACGTCCATTTTTACCTGAACCAGCAACTAATGCAATTTCTACACCTTTTTCACGAGCATATTTACGTACAGAAGGCATTGCAATCACACGACGATTTGGGTCCACTTCAACTTGTGGTGCAGGTGCTGCAGGAGCAGATGGTTGAGGTGCCGCAGTGTCTTGTGCCGGAGCTGCAGGTACTTCAGCTTGTTTTGGAGCTTCTTCAGCATGTTCATCGCCTTTAAATTGTAGGTTCTCATATCCTGGCGCATCAAAAGTGACAAGAACTTGACCAACAGTTGCAACAGTTCCTTCGCCAACTAGCACTTCTTGAACTGTACCTTCAACAGGCGATGGAATTTCAACTACTGCTTTATCATTTTGAATTTCGCAAAGAACATCATCTTCTTTGACTTTATCCCCTGGCTTTACAAACCATTTGACGATTTCACCTTCGTGAATACCTTCGCCGATATCAGGCATTTTAAATTGAAATGACACAGAGATTCATCTCCTATTTTTCATGTAATTTTTAATCAAACTTAAGTAATATTGGGAAAAGATGACTTTTCCCAATCATTTATGATAAATCCATATTCTTTATAAGTAACTATTAGAAAGTTAATACTTTTTTAGCAGTCTCAAGAACATCTTTATAGTTAGGAAGCCATACAGATTCTGCTTGAGGGAACGGGAAAATCGTATCAGGAGCAGCTACCCGTAAAACAGGAGCTTCCAGACTTAAAATTGCACGCTCATTAATTTCAGCAACAACATTTGCTGCAATACCTGCTTGTTTTTGTGCTTCTTGAACCACAATTGCACGACCTGTTTTTTCAACAGAGGCAATAATTGTTTCAATATCAATTGGACTAACTGTCCGCAAGTCAATAACCTCTGCAGAATATCCTTCTTTTTCTAATTCTTCGGCTGCCTTTAATGATTCATGAACCATTGCACCGTAAGTAATAATGGACACGTCTGTTCCTTCTCGCTTCACGTCAGCTTTACCTAGAGGGATCGTATATTCACCTTCAGGAACTTCTTGACGGAATGAACGGTACAATTTCATATGCTCTAGGAAAATAACAGGATCATTGTCACGGATTGCTGAAATCAGAAGGCCTTTTGCATCATAAGGAGTTGAAGGAATAACTACCTTTACACCAGGAGTTTGCGCCATAAGTCCTTCTAAACTGTCTGCGTGCATATCTGGAGTATGTACCCCTCCACCGAATGGTGAGCGAAAAGTAACAGGTGCATTAAATGTACCACCTGAGCGAAAACGCAAACGAGCTAACTGACCAGCAATTTGGTCAAATACTTCAAATACAAAACCAAAAAACTGAATTTCTGGTACTGGACGGAAACCTTGTAATACTAAACCGGACGCTAAACCGCCAATTCCTGATTCAGCAAGTGGTGTATCAAATACTCGATCTTCTCCGAATTCTTTTTGAAGTCCTTCTGTTGCACGGAATACTCCGCCATTTACTCCTACGTCTTCTCCGAAAACCAATACATTAGGATCATTACGTAATTCAGTACGAAGTGCATCAGTAATTGCTTGAATCATTGTCATTTGAGCCATGACTTACTTCGACTCCTTTGCTTTAAATATTTCATATTGTTCTTTTAGGTTGCTTGGCATATCTGAATAGGTAATCTCCATTAAATCAGTTACCTTTTGTTTTGGTGCAGCATCCGCTTGTTTAATCGCTTCTTTAATATCTTCTTTAGCTTGTTCAATTACTTCTGTTTCCTTTTCCTCGCTCCAGAGACCTTTCTTTTCAAGGAATTTGCGGAAACGTACAAGTGGATCTTTCTTTTCCCACTCATTGTCAAGTTCAGATGTACGATAGCGAGTTGGATCATCACCAGCCATTGTATGTGGACCATATCGGTATGTTAAAGTTTCAATGAATGTTGGACCTTCTCCATTTATTGCACGCTCTCTAGCTTCCCGAACTGCTGCGTAAACAGCCAAAGGATCCATACCATCTACTTGAACACCAGGAATACCAGCAGCAATTGCTTTTTGTGCTAACGTTTTAGCAGCAGTTTGTTTTTCACGAGGTGTAGAGATTGCAAATTGGTTGTTTTGCGCGATAAAAATTGCTGGTGATTTATAAGCACCTGCAAAGTTCATTCCTTCGTAGAAATCCCCTTGTGAAGTACCTCCGTCACCTGTATAAGTAATGGCAACAGCTTTTGCTCCACGTTTTTGTAGCCCAAGTGCCACACCAGCAGTCTGAACATACTGAGCACCGATGATAATTTGTGGGTGAAGGACATTTACGCCCTCAGGAATCTGCATTCCATGGAAATGTCCTCTTGACCACAAGAAGGCTTGGGACAACGGTAGTCCATGCCATACAATTTGTGGAACATCACGATAACCTGGTAAGATAAAATCCTCTTTTTCCAAAGCAAATTGTGAAGCTAACTGTGAAGCTTCTTGTCCTGCAGTTGGTGCATAGAATCCTAATCTTCCTTGTCGGTTTAATGAAATGGAGCGTTGATCAAGGATACGTGTATAAACCATTCGACGCATTAATTCTTGAAGCTGTTCATCTGTTAAATCAGGCATCGCAGCTTCATTTACGATTTCGCCTTCTTCGTTAAGAATTTGAAGTGTTTGATATTGATTTTCCACTTCGTTGAGTACCTTCATTGCATCCAACTTGGCATTTTGAGTTTTAGAAGCCATCTGGTCACATCTTCCTTTCTTTTTAACCCTTATAAAATAATAAATTCCTTAAGTTAGGTTACCCAAAACACTTTAAAATGTATGATTCTAAATACATGATTCAAAATCAAATTAACATTATGTCTGTATCAATGTTTCTTGCTATTATATTGATACAATAATTAATTTCATTTAAGAGTTTACATCATTAATTTTAGGTCGTCAAATACTACGCTTATAATTTTTTATTATTTGCACGTTATAAATAAAAATTAAACTGTACCATAATTAAAGTTGTATCTGTTATATAAAATTAGCTACATTTTTATAATTGTTATAATATAGAAAAAATCGACTGTAACGTCAGTCGATTTCAAAAGATGAATGTAGCTTCTTATTTTAGCCCCGATTTTTTATAAAACATGCTCTTTTTCTTATTATACTCTTCTGTCAGTTTATTAAAGTTTTCATTTGCCTCATTGACCTTTTTATAGGATTCATTTATTTTATTGACTTGCAATTGAAGATCCTTTAACATGACATTTTTATTTTTAAACATTTCATATAGTTGTTGATCATTATTTATTCCTTCTGAATATGCTTGATAAAGATCATCATGTGCTCGATAGCGTTGCATCATAATTTCGTAAAGTTCATCTATTATTCTCTTTAGGTCAGGATTATCAAATTCCCCCTTAATGGATTTGATCTTTTTAAATTCCTTTTCTGATTCCTTTAAACTATTTGTTTCCTTCTCCATATAATTCTTTCTGTTATTTGCGGATACGATGGCCTGATCAGAAAGTTTTACTATTTGATTATATTCCTTCATACCTAACCCAATAATTTTGTTATATATTTCTTTTTCATTTTTTTCTGAAGTAACTAAAGGCTCTTGCTGTTCCTCAAAGTTTTTTTCTTTGGTGACAACCTCTTCCAATACATCATTCATTTTCTCTACAGGGGTCTTTTTATTGACACATCCTGATAAAATCACAATAATAATGATGGATATGATTATGGCTATGCGGTTGAAAATCTTCACTTAGGTTCCTCCTATCCGATAACTCTATAATATATTTACTTGTTTCTTTTGACAATTAAGATAGGAAAAGGTACAGGGAAAAGGATGATTAACATTTTACCTATTGTTTGATATGCTAGGTTCAGCATAATAATTTTTTACTTAATTGGAGGTGTACATAATGTTAATGATGGAGAATATTGTTCGTGATGGACATCCAACACTTAGAATGGTGGCTGAAGAAGTTTCAATGCCGCCTTCAGATGACGATAAGCAAATACTTGCAAGCCTGTTAGAATATGTAATCAATAGCCAAAACAGCGAAATAGCTGAGCGATACGGATTGAGGCCAGGGATTGGTTTAGCTGCACCACAAATCAATGTATCAAAACGAATGATAGCTGTTCACTTAACGGATGAAAAGGGTGAACTATATAGCTATGCCTTGTTTAACCCCAAAATTATCAGCCATTCTGTTGAAAAGTCTTATTTAAAATCAGGAGAAGGCTGTCTTTCCGTGGATGAACCGATAGAGGGTTATGTTCCAAGACATGCACGAGTTACCGTTAAAGGTTACGATCTCAATGGAAATGAAGTTAAACTTCGTCTAAAAGGATTACCCGCAATCTGCTTCCAGCATGAAATAGACCATATTAACGGAGTCATGTTTTACGATCATATCAATAAAGAAGATCCTTTCAAACCGATTGAAGGCGCAATTGTCATAGAAAGATAATAAAACCGGAGCCAAAAAGGACCGGTTTTCCCTTTTTTCATACATCCAAAATTATCCATGAAAATTTCCGCATTTTCCTCATATAATAATAATAAAAAATCCACTTTTGTAAAAATATTTCAATAATCTACCATTGCTTGCTTTACATTGGACAAGGATGGTTTAAAATAAGAAGTAAGGAGATGATCCACTATGTTAAAGAAGCTGAGAAAGAAGCTCTTAAAACAGTGGAAAGATTTATTACGTAAAAAAACCATTGCCTGATATTCATGAGCCCTTCAAACTTGCGAAGGGCTCCTTCCTTATTGTAAATTGAAAAAT
>NZ_JBALNY010000056.1:39146-44561 GCF_036962145.1 Bacillus sp. JJ1764
AAGTTAAAAAAAGAAAATGAATGAAAATGTAGAAAATGTTTTATATAATAAAAAAAGTTATTTATGATGAGTTAGGAGCGAGGTCAAGTGATATTTAAAGTATACTTTCAAGAAAGCATTTCTGAAGTTCCAGTTAGAGAAAACACAAAAACCATATTCATTAAAGGGGAATCTGTCAGAGATGTCCTTTCAAAAATTGCAGAACGCAAATTTAATGTCGAATATGTTCAAGAGGTTAAAGGAGCCCATTTAGAATATGAACAACAAAATGAAGACTATAAAGTATTGGAGATATGATAATTTATGAAATTTGTAAAAAATGACCAAGCCGCCGTTTTTGCCCTTGGAGGTTTAGGGGAAATTGGCAAAAACACATACGGAGTTCAATTCCAGGACGAAATTATCTTAATTGACGCTGGGATTAAATTTCCGGAAGACGAGCTTTTGGGTATTGACTATGTAATTCCCGATTATAGCTATTTAGTAAAAAACATTGAAAAAATAAAGGGATTATTTGTTACCCATGGCCACGAAGATCATATTGGCGGAATTCCCTATCTATTAAGAGAAGTGAATATTCCAATCTATGGCGGTAAGCTTGCACTGGGATTAATAAAAAATAAACTAGAAGAGCACGGACTTTTAAGAAACACAAAATTAATCGAAATTAAAGAAGACGACATTATTAAATTTAGAAAAACCTCTGTCTCGTTCTTCCGTACCACTCATAGTATCCCGGATTCCTATGGAATCGTTGTGAAGACCCCTCCTGGTCAAATCGTCCATACCGGTGACTTTAAGTTTGACTTTACACCTGTTGGTGAACCTGCCAATTTAACAAAAATGGCAGAAATCGGAAAAGAAGGCGTCCTGTGTTTACTATCAGACAGTACTAATAGTGAGATTCCAGAATTCACGATGTCAGAACGCCGCGTCGGTGAAAGCATACAGGACATTTTTCGAAAAGTGGATGGTCGGATTATTTTTGCGACATTTGCATCAAATATCCATCGCCTCCAGCAAGTAACGGAGGCAGCCATAACGAATGGACGTAAAGTTGCAGTATTTGGCCGCAGTATGGAAGCTGCAATTAATATAGGTCTTGATTTAGGATATATAAGAGCGCCGAAAGACACCTTTGTCGATGCTAGTCAAATCAACCGACTTCCAGCAGATAAGGTAACCATTTTATGTACGGGCAGCCAAGGAGAACCTATGGCAGCACTTTCAAGAATTGCCAATGGTACACACAGGCAAATTCAAATTATCCCTGGAGATACGGTTGTATTCTCGTCTTCACCGATCCCTGGTAATACAATCAGTGTCAGCAGAACCATTAATATGCTGTACAAAGCAGGGGCTGAAGTGATCCATGGTAAATTAAGCAACATTCACACCTCTGGACATGGCGGACAAGAAGAGCAAAAACTAATGCTAAGGCTCATTAAACCAAAATTCTTTATGCCAATCCATGGCGAGTACAGAATGCAGAAAATGCATTCAAAGCTTGCTGTAGATTGTGGAGTAGAGGAAGAAAATTGTTTCATCATGGAAAATGGGGAAGTCTTAGCCCTGTCAGACAGTACTGCACAAGTTGCTGGTAAAATCCCTTCAGGTAATGTATATATTGATGGCAGCGGTGTTGGCGACATTGGAAACATCGTTCTAAGGGATCGCAGAATTCTTTCTGAAGAAGGATTAGTGGTCGTAGTGGTAAGCATTAATATGAAAGAATTTAAAATTGCATCCGGTCCTGATCTTATTTCAAGAGGATTTGTCTACATGCGCGAATCAGGGGATTTGATTAATGATGCACAAAATCTTATCACGAAGCACTTAAATAAAATTATGGAGCGAAAAACCAGTCAATGGTCTGAAATTAAGAATGAAATTACCGAAACATTGGCTCCATTCCTTTATGAAAAAACAAAGCGCAGACCTATGATTCTGCCTATTATCATGGAAGTATAAAAAAAAACAGAGAAGCAAATTGCTTCTCTATTTTTTATTCCATTACCTTCTTTTCAAATCGATCGATATCACTGTCTGTCCCGATTACAATTAATACATCCTTGACCAGGATCATTTCTGAAGCTAGCGGGGATACGATAATATCCTCCCCTCTTTTGATCGCTACGATATTTAGCCCATATTTTTTACGGATATCTAAATCCATGATGGTATGTCCACCAATTTTCCCATTCGCAACGATCTCGACGATACTATGTTCTTCAGAAAGCTCCAGATAATCAACCACATTGCTAGATGCCATATTATGAGCAATTCTCCTGCCCATGTCGCGTTCCGGATGAACAACATGGTCTGCCCCAATCTTTCGTAAAACCTTCTCATGATAATCATTCTGTGCCTTGGCCGTTACCCTGCTCACACCAAGTTCCTTGAGAATTAAGGTCGTCAGAATGCTCGATTGGATATCATCTCCAATAGCCACTATAACATGGTCAAAGTTACGAATCCCTAAACTTTTTAATACCGATTCGTCTGTAGTATCTCCTACCGCTGCATGGGAGGCAATCATCGCAAACTCATTGACTCGTTCTTCATTAACATCAATTGCCAATACTTCCATTCCTTCATCTGTTAAGGTACGGCAAATACTACCCCCAAAACGACCGAGACCAATTACTGCAAAACTTTTCTTCACTAACTATTCCCCCAACCATATCATTTCCACTAATATGAATTCCATTTTAGCATTTTTTAATGTCTAAATATATAGAGTTAATTGTATTATTATTCGTGCTGTTTTCGTTTCTTTTTTTTATAATAAAGAATCACCCATACTGCAATAAAGATCAATATCGCCAGGATAGGCAAATTGCCGAAAATAAAAACGACTATATCGGACATTCCGACTAATAACAGGTTGGTACTTTTCATAAATTGTTTTTTCGTCTTATCCCATGTGTTAAGTTGATCATCATCTAGATTTGGCACAACCACTTTGTTTTCGTATAAAGTTATGGTAATGGTCGAAAAGTCCGTTTGATTTTCAAGAAATTTCATTCTTCCTTCAATTGTTTCAATTTCCTCTTGAACGGCTGCCAGATCTGCAGAAATTTTTAATAAATCTTCAGTTTTTGTGGCATTTTTCATAAACGAAAGTAAACGTTCTTCTACTGTTCGTTTTGATTTTAAGCGCGATTCCAGATCGACAAATTCCTCGGTTACATCCTGCCCGGTAATATTCCGTGAAAGTACTTCGGCCGATTGACCTTCTGCATCATGTAAAAAGCTTTGAAAGTTTTTCTGGGGAATTCTGATTGTCATACTGCCTGTTATTTGTTCCTTACCTTCTCTGGCTACAGTTGATTCAGCAATGTATCCGCCGTAAGATTGAGCTTTTTCTTCTAAATTGCTGATCGTCCGATCAAACCTTTTTACCCGTAGGTGTAACTGTGCTTGATAGATCACCTTTTTAGTAGAAAGGTCTATTTTTACGGAGTCTGAATCGTTTTTTGTATTGTCCAATTCTTTTGAATTTAAAGCTATTTTTCCACTGCTCTCACTTTTTGCAGAATCCATAGCGACTTTACTTTCCTCATTTTTTGTTGAACTGCAACCTGTTAAGACCAGTACAAAAATCAATATAGACATTATGATAAAATTTCTCTGTTTCCACATCCTCAATCACCCCTTGAATAAATTCCCATATTTATTTATACGGACGACTATAAGGGTATAAGGTTACAAAAAAGCAGGAAATCTTGATATTAAAAAAACCGCCCGTCAAAGTGTACGGACAGTTTTCATTATTCTTTATGCCTTTTCCATTTCATCGATAACCCGTAATACACGCTTTTCCAGCATTTTCCCACAGCTACCAACTTGATAATGACGAAGCTTCCCATCTTTATCAAAGAGATAGTAAGCTGGTACGTATTGATTTTCAAAAGCAGCAGTTAATCTCCGTTCATTATCAATAAAAATAGGCTGAGTAAGATTATGCTCGTCAGCTACTTGTTTGATTTCTTCCATATTTAAATCCTGCTCTGATCTTGGCATATGAACTGCCACTACCTGTAATCGGTCTTTAAAATTGTCCCGAAACTGATTTATTTGAGGCATGTCTTTTTTACAAAGATGGCAGCTGATGGACCAAAAATGAAAAAGAGTAGGCTTTTCCCCCACTAATTGATCTCTGGTCACCTCACCATTTAGCCATTCAGTAGCACCGGTTAATTCAGGCATAGATTCACGCAATTTCACCCGTTTTTCCCTCCTAAGAACTTAAACACGTTTCCCTTTAATAGACATAAATTTGGTCATGACGGTTATAGCAACATCTATTGATTTTTCATCCGGGGTTAGTTTGGAATGGTGTAATCCAAAAGGAGAATCAACACCTAACCAAAACATAAATCCTGGAATTTCTTTTAGCATATATCCGAAATCCTCACCAGTCATAGCTTCCGTACATTCAATCAGCTCGAAGTCCGTTTCATGTCTAATAAACTCCATGAATTCCTTCGTAATAGGTTCTGAGTTATAGACTTGATGATACATACAACCATAATCAATAATTGTTTCACACTCAAACCCTGTCTCGATGCCTTTAACTAGTGCCTCAATCCGGTGTTTTACCTTAGCCATTGATTCAGGAGATAAGGTTCGTATGGTCCCCTCTAATCTCGCCTTTTCAGCAATAATATTTTGTACTGTTCCTCCGGTAATTTTTCCAATCGTTATAACGGCACTATCAAGGGGATTCACATTCCGGGAAATGACTGTCTGCAATTGATTCACTAATGTACAGGCAGCAATAACCATATCATTGGTCTGATGGGGGTAGGCAGCATGTCCACCTTTTCCTTTTAAATCAATGAATAGCTCGGATGTGTTCGCAAATAACAATCCTTCTTTTATGGCAATTTTACCCACTGGGTATTCCGGAGCAATGTGCAGCGCAAATATTAGATCGGGCATCCAGTCTTGCATTTCTGCCGATCTTAGCATTGGTTCTGCACCACCTGGGCCTTCCTCTGCCGGTTGAAAAATAAACAGTACATCATCATCAATTGGATTCTCAACCAAGTGCGTCAAAATACCCAATGCAATACTCATATGAACATCATGACCACACGCATGCATCCTTGAATCATGTTCAGAGGAGAAAGGCAGTCCGGTTTCTTCGGTTATCGGAAGACCATCAATATCTGTTCTATAGCCAATGATTTGTATGGGATTTAACCCATTTACCTTAACAAGAAGACCCGTTTTCCATTTTTTTATCGAAAGACGATCCTGTGACAATGATTGGATGTACTCTAATAAATAACTCTGTGTCTTAAATTCCTTAAAGCCCAGCTCTGGAATTTGATGAAGGTCACGGCGTATTTTAATAAATGGATTCATCTTGATTTTCTCCTTTATATCAAGGCTCTGTTAAACTTG
>NZ_JBALNY010000057.1:0-4073 GCF_036962145.1 Bacillus sp. JJ1764
ATTATATTTATTTTTTCCTGTAATGGGGTGATAAACTGAACATGTTGTTTATTTTTCCCTAATACAACTGAAGGATGGGGATCAAAAGTCATAACCGCACTTTTCATACCATTTACATTTGCAACCCTTTTGGCCTCCATTATCACCTCTTGATGACCACGGTGGACTCCGTCAAAATAACCCAGGGCCATTACCAATGGAGGAAATTCATCTGTATTTATGTTTAATGGAAAACTAAGCCTCTTCACTTCCAATAGAAACTCACCTTTTCTAATCCGTAACCTTTATTCTTGATCATTCCTTAAAACCTTCAATGGTTTTAAAAGATCTGGCTTATTTGGATGCTTTGCATAAATGGCCAGCGCAATTCCATTATCAGTTTCAGCAATAATCGGTCCGTTACAATTTTTTAAATGTTCTGGAATACTTAATAGTGCACCATTTTTCACTTTCTCTGCTACTTTATCATTAATTATTAATTTCGGCAAATGAGAAAGCGCAGTTTCTAATGGTTTTAACACTGATTCAATTTTACCTTCTGCCGCTAAAGTTTCAATTTCTGAAAATGTGAAGCAATCATTTAAGGAAAAGGAGGCCGATTGAATTCTTGTTAAAAAAGACATATGTGCAGGGTATCCTAAAGCCTCCCCTATCATGACTGCCAATGTTCTAATATACGTACCTTTACTACAATGCACTCGAAAACGGAAACTGATTGTCTCTCCGGAAAACTCTGTTCGATCATCTAATAGTTCGTTGGAATAAATCATGACCTTCCTAGTTGGACGCTCCACTTCGATTCCTTTTCTAGCGTACTCGTAAAGACGAATTCCCCCAACCTTTACGGCTGAAAACATCGGCGGAGTTTGTTCGATTTCCCCTGTGAGAGCTTCCAGCACCTTGCTGATTTCTTCCCGATGAATCACTCTATCAACGTTTTTTTTCTCCACTATTTCTCCAGAAGCATCCTCAGTAGTTGTGGAAAATCCGAGGGTTACTTCACCTTCATAAGCTTTTCCAGCATCGGTGATATATTCCGCCACTTTTGTCGCTTTCCCAATACAAATAGGAAGAACCCCTGTAACATCGGGATCAAGTGTACCAGTATGTCCAACTTTCTTCGTTTTTAAAATTTTTCTTAATTTAAATACACAATCATGACTTGTCAGCCCGGCAGGCTTATATAATGGCAAAATTCCTTCCACCCATCAACACTTCCTTTCTAACCGAAAAAAATGGATAGACAAATGTCTATCCACTCTACTCTTCTTCATTCGTCGTTTCCAATGGTTTATCATCGGAATGAAGTTGATGAAGAAGGGTTTCAATTCGATTTCCATAATCTATGGATTCATCAAATTCAAAAATAATTTCAGGTGTTTTTCGGAGCCGGATCCGATGGCCAATTTCAGTTCTGATAAATCCTTTTGCTTTGGCCAATCCTTTTAAGGTGTTTTCCTTTTGCTCGTCATCACCCAATACAGAAATAAACACTTTTGCCTGTTGAAGATCTCCGCTGACTTGAACATCCGTTACCGTCACAAAACCAATCCGTGGATCTTTTAGCTTGCGGCCGATAATATCGCTCAATTCCTTTTTCATTTGTTCTCCAACACGGTTCGCTCTAAGGCTCATCCTATTCACCTCTTAACTTAAAGCCATTCAAACTCGGTGATCGTCCTCTCTATTTCAGGAAACGAGTCAATAAATTTTAGAGCATTTTGCAACTCCAGCTCAGTAGAACTATGAGCTGCCGTTACTGCTACTATGGCTATTTTTGTCCTTTGCCATACATCCTGATAATCCACTTCAGCAACAGAAATATTAAATTTTTGTTTTAAGCGGGTGAGGATTCGCTGTAGGACAGCTCGTTTTTCCTTTAATGAATGTGCATCATAGATGACACATTCACAAACGACTGAGCCAAAAATCATTTGCGCTCTATTTCTTCCATTACATAAGCTTCAATGATATCTCCTTCTTTAATATCATTAAAGTTTTTAATGGTTACACCACATTCGTAGCCTTGTGCTACTTCTTTTGCATCGTCTTTATAACGTTTTAAGGCATCAATCGTTCCTTCAAAAATGACGACACCATCACGAATCACTCGCACGCCACTATCGCGGGTAATTTTACCGTCAATCACATATGAACCAGCAATGGTTCCAACTTTTGACACTTTAAATGTTTGGCGAACTTCTGCCTGACCAATAATTTTTTCTTCAAATTCTGGATCAAGCATACCCTTCATGGCAGCTTCGATTTCTTCAATCACTTTATAAATGATTCTATGAAGACGGACGTCTACCTTTTCAGCATCTGCAGCACGTTTGGCATTCGCATCAGGACGAACATTAAACCCAATGACAATTGCATTAGACGCGGAAGCAAGGCTGATATCTGATTCATTAATCGCACCTGTTCCGTTATGAATGATTTTAATATTGACACCTTCAACATCGATTTTTAGCAAGGATGCGGCAAGTGCTTCAGCAGATCCTTGAACATCTGCTTTAATGATAATATTTAGATCCTTCATTTCGCCTTGTTTCAATTGTTCAAACAAATTATCAAGGCTGACGCGGGATTTTTCGCCACGTTGTGCAGCAATTGCCTGCTGAGAACGTGCTTCCCCAACTTGGCGGGCAGTTTTTTCATCATCGAAAACAACAAATCGGTCACCAGCTTGTGGTACATCACTTAACCCGGTAATTTCAACAGGTGTAGATGGACCAGCCTCTTTTACTCGGCGCCCAAGATCGTTAACCATTGCACGAACACGACCATGTGTGTTACCTACAACGATTGGATCTCCAATCTTTAACGAACCGTTTTGCACAAGCAATGTGGCAACAGATCCACGGCCCTTATCTAATTTAGCTTCGATAACAGTACCAACGGCATTTCGTTTTGGATTTGCTTTATATTCTTCCACTTCACTGACTAATAAAATCATTTCTAACAAATTATCGATTCCTTCGCCTGTTTTAGCAGAAAGAGGAACAAATATGGTATCTCCACCCCAAGCCTCTGAAACCAACCCATGCTCTGTTAACTCTTGCATGACACGGTCCACATTTGCATCAGGTTTATCCATTTTGTTGACAGCAACGATGATCGGAACTTCAGCCGCTTTTGCATGGTTAATGGCTTCTACTGTTTGTGGCATAACTCCATCATCTGCTGCTACTACAAGGATGGTAATATCAGTGATTTGAGCTCCACGAGCACGCATGGTTGTAAATGCAGCGTGTCCTGGTGTATCAAGGAACGTAATTTTCTTTCCATTTTCTACTACCTGATAGGCACCGATATGCTGGGTAATCCCACCTGCTTCTCCCTCGGTAACTTTCGTATTTCGAATTGAGTCCAAGAGAGTCGTTTTGCCGTGGTCAACGTGACCCATAATGGTTACAACAGCTGGCCGCTCAATTAAATCCCCCGAAGCATCTTCAGTAAAATAAATTTCTAGGTCAGTGGTGTCAACTTTAATTTCTTCTTCAACTTCGACCCCATATTCGCCGGCAATTAATTCAATTGCATCTTTATCCAACTCTTGGTTGATTGTTGCCATTACCCCTAGTAAAAAGAGCTTTTTAATAATTTCCGATGGCTCTCTGTGCAGTTTTTTGCCAAGTTCAGCAACTGTTAAAGAATCGCTAAAGGTAATTTTGGTAGGGAGTTCTTTTTCTTTCTTCTTTTGTGGAGCCGCCACTTGTTGGACTGGCGCTTGATTTCGCTTTTTATTATGATGATGATTGCGATTTTGTTGGAAGTTTTGTGGCTTATTTTTTGATTTCCCTGGTTGGAAAGCCTTATTTTCCTTTGATTGAGACGCTTGATCGTGCTTTTTGCCCTCTTTTGCTTTTGGAGCAACTGCAACTTTCACCTTATTTGACACAGCTAAAGTCTCTTCATCTTCTAATGTAGAAGAAGTTGTTTTAGCCTGAACCTGAGGCTTTTGTGCATTTTTCTGTTGTGCAGGACGAGCATTGCCATTTGGTCGATTTTGCCCTGCTGTGTTTCCGGTTTTTGGCTGTGATTGACTGTTTTCCTTTTTATTGTAAACA
>NZ_JBALNY010000057.1:4111-23454 GCF_036962145.1 Bacillus sp. JJ1764
CCTCTATATTCATTTCTTTTAATTTTGTAATAATTTCCTTACTGGAAAGGTTGTGTTTTTTTGCATACTCATAAACACGTATTTTACTCATTAATTTCACCCCCGCAAGATTTAATCGAGCAACGTTACCAGTTTCTTGGCAAATCCATCATCCAATACAGCTACAACAACGCGGGCTTCTTTGCCAATTGCTTGACCTAGAAGAAAACGATTTTCCACCATTTTGATGGGAACCTCATACGTTTTACATTTATCTGTAATTTTTTTCATCGTATTTTGAGATGCATCTGCGGATAATAAAACGAGCTTTGCATTTCCACTGCGGATCTGCTTTACGGTTAGCTCCTCACCTGATATGATTTGTCGTGCCCGATTGGCTAATCCAAGCAATGACATCCATTGATTTAGTTTCATTTGGATGACGAGCTCTCCTTCTCTATCAGTTCTAGCAGTTCATCATACAAGGAATCATTTATCGCAACATCTAAATGGTTTGATAAAATATTCTTCTTCTTTGCAAGTAGAACAGCTTCTTTTTCCCTTGAAAGGTATGCCCCTCTACCGGATTTTTTTCCGGTTAGATCGATTGACACGTCTCCCTCTTTTGAGCGAACGATGCGAACGAGTTCTTTTTTCGGTTTCATCTCACCGGTTGCAACACATTTGCGCATTGGAACTTTTTTTCGATTGTTCACAATCATTCACCTCTTCTTACTCTTGATCATTATCATATTCGAAATCAGCATCTACTTGATCATCAAATAGCCTAATTGTTTCTTCCCGTGGATATATTCCTAAGTCACGAGCCTCTGATTCCGATTTGATATCAATTTTCCAACCTGTTAATTTTGCTGCTAAACGAGCATTTTGCCCTCTTTTACCAATTGCTAAAGACAGTTGGTAATCAGGAACCACTACTGTTGTTGCCTTTTCCTCTTCATTCACCATTACATCAAGAACTTTAGATGGACTAAGTGCATTTGCAACGAAGGTTACTGGATCATCCGACCATTTGACAATGTCGATTTTTTCACCTTTTAGTTCATTTACAACGGCTTGAACTCTTGTTCCTTTTGGACCAACGCAAGAACCAACCGGGTCTACTTCAGGATTTTCGGAATGGACGGAAATTTTCGAACGGTCTCCTGCTTCGCGTGCCACTGATTTAATCTCGACAGTCCCATCATAGATTTCTGGAACTTCAATCTCAAATAGTCTTTTTAACAAACCAGGATGAGTACGTGAAACAAAAATTTGCGGACCCTTTGTTGTTTTTTCTACTTTCGTAATAAAAACTTTTATCCGATCATGTGGCTTATATCTTTCATTCGGCATTTGTTCATTTATTGGCAACAGTGCTTCAATTTTACCTAGGCTAACATAGATAAATTTGGAATCCAGACGTTGGACAATTCCAGTCATAATATCTTCTTCACGATCAATAAATTCGGAGTAGATAATTCCTCTTTCCGCTTCACGGACACGCTGTGTTACAACCTGTTTTGCTGTTTGTGCAGCAATACGGCCGAAATCTTTTGGAGTAACCTCCATTTCCACAACATCTTCAACCTGATAATTTGGATTGATATGTCTTGCTTCCGCTAAAGAAATCTCTAAGCGTGGATCAAAAACCTCATCCACTACTTCTTTACGAGCGAATACTCTCATTGAACCTGTTTCTAAATTTAAATCAATTCTAACATTTTGCGCCTGATTGAAATTTCGGCGGTAAGCCGAAATAAGTGCAGCTTCAATGGCTTCGATTAAAATATCTCTTGATATACCTTTTTCTTTCTCAAGTATGATAAGAGCATCCAATAATTCGCTGCTCATTAGCTTGTATCCCCCTAACCTTTATATATAATTTTCTATGAAAAAGTTACTGCTAATCGGGCATTCGCCACTTTTTCATAAGGAATTTCAATTGTTTTTTTACGAGTTTTTATTTTGATTTCGATTTTCACGATTTGTCCATCGAATTCTTTTAAGATTCCTTCAAAGCTTTTTTCACCGTCAATCGGTTCGTAGGTTTTAATAAAAACATTTTTCCCAATTGCTTTTTCAAAATCTTTCTCTTTTTTAAGCGGACGCTCTGCACCTGGTGAAGATACTTCAAGGAAATAAAGATGAGGAATTGGGTCTGCCTCGTCAAGTTTTTCACTTAGCCGTTCGCTTACAAGACCACATTCTTCTATATCTACTCCTGTATCCTTATCGATGTATATGCGAAGGAACCAATTTTTCCCTTCCTTTACATACTCAATTTCCACTAATTCCAGACCAAGTTCTTCGACAATTGGTGCAGCCAGTTGTTCTACAACCTCGGTTACTTTGCTCATGCAATCCCTCCTTTTCCACCCTTACCTTATGTAGTTTCCGGAAAGTTTAAGTAAGATAAAAAACACTATAACAACACGAAAGAGTGGGTTTCCCCACTCCTTGTACACGAGAGTATTTCTTAGTATTTCCATTAAAACTATACCATAATCAATATATTTATGCAAACTTTTACAGATAAAGGCTAGATGCACCTCTTACAAATATTAAAAGAGAGAAAGCTGATTTTGTTCTGGTAATGCTCTGAGACAACCTTGTTTATCGAGATACTCGAGAATAGTCTTTGAGACTTTTCCACGTTGCTGCAAGTCTTCTTTAGATAAGAATTCCCCTTCTCCCCTAGCTTTGACTATGTTGACTGCTGCATTCGCCCCAAGACCAGGAATTGAATTAAATGGTGGAATTAATGAATTCCCTTCGATAATAAATTCTGAAGAGGCAGACTTATATAAATCATAATTTTGGAAGGTAAAGCCTCTCTCTGTCATTTCCAATGCCAATTCAAGAACTGTTAATAGGTTTTTCTCTTTATTCGAGGCATCCAATCCTTTGGCATTGATTTCTTCAATTTTTGCCCGAATCGATTCTGATCCCCTTGCCATTGCTTCAATATCAAAATCTTCGGCCCGTACAGTAAAGTAGGCTGCATAGTATAGCAATGGCAAGTGCACCTTAAAATAGGCAATCCTGACAGCCATTAACACATATGCTGCAGCGTGAGCCTTTGGGAACATATATTTAATTTTTTTACAGGAATCAATGTACCATTCTGGTACTTCGTTTTTACGCATTTCTGCTTCCATTTCTTCTGACAAGCCTTTACCTTTACGGACAGATTCCATGATTTTGAACGCAAATGATGGTTCAAGTCCTTGATATATCAAATAAACCATAATGTCGTCACGACAACCAATTACTTCACTTAATGTACATGTTCGATTATGGATTAGCTCTTGTGCATTTCCTAACCATACATCTGTTCCATGGGAAAGTCCGGAAATTTGTACGAGTTCGGAAAAGGTTGTAGGTTTTGTGTCTTCAAGCATTTGTCTAACAAATCTTGTACCAAATTCCGGTATACCCAGGGTACCCGTTTTACACATGATTTGTTGTTCCGTTACACCCAATGACTCCGTACCGCTAAAAATCTTCATGACTTCTGGATCATCAGTTGGGATCGTTTTTGGATCAATACCACTTAGGTCCTGAAGCATCCTAATCACTGTAGGATCATCGTGCCCCAGTATATCTAGCTTTAGTACGTTATCATGGATAGAATGGAAGTCAAAATGAGTTGTACGCCATTCCGATGTTTTATCATCTGCCGGAAACTGAATTGGCGTGAAATCATACACATCCATATAGTCCGGAATAACAATGATACCGCCCGGATGCTGACCAGTGGTTCGTTTAACCCCTGTACATCCTGATGCTAGGCGTTCGACTTCAGCACCACGGATTTGCAGATTATGATCCTGTTGATAGGCTTTTACGTAACCAAATGCCGTTTTGTCAGCAACCGTTCCAATTGTTCCAGCACGATAAACATAATCCTCGCCGAACAAGACCTTTGTATAGTTGTGGGCTCGTGGCTGATACTCTCCGGAAAAGTTCAAATCTATGTCTGGAACCTTGTCTCCCTTGAAGCCTAGGAAGGTTTCAAAGGGGATATCATGTCCGTCTTTTTTGTATTTTTCTCCGCAATT
This sequence comes from Bacillus sp. JJ1764, assembly GCF_036962145.1. Lineage (NCBI taxonomy): Bacteria > Bacillati > Bacillota > Bacilli > Caryophanales > Bacillaceae > Bacillus > Bacillus sp. JJ1764. The sequence continues at coordinate 8,155 of NZ_JBALNY010000057.1, forward strand.
TGGGCAATCTTTGTCTGGTAAATCAAAGCCAGAACCGACAGATCCATCATTAAAGAATTCCGAATTCTTGCATGATGGGCAGACATAATGAGGTGGAAGTGGATTGACCTCTGTAATTTCAGTCATAGTTGCTACTAAGGAAGAGCCAACAGATCCACGTGAACCTACTAAATAACCGTCATCGAGTGATTTTTTCACGAGTTTGTGAGAAATCAAGTAAATAACGGCAAATCCATGACCGATAATACTCTTCAGTTCTTTCTCCAATCGGGCTTCAACGATTTCTGGGAGTGGGTCTCCATAGATTTTATGGGCCATGGCATAACTCATTTGCCGCATTTCATCTTCTGCACCTTCAATTTTAGGTGTGTATAAATCATCTTTAATCGGTTTAATCGTATCAATCATATCAGCGATTTTATTCGTATTGGTAACAACAATTTCCTTTGCCTTTTCTGCACCTAGAAAAGAGAAGGCATCTAGCATATCATTCGTCGTTCTAAAATGAACATCAGGAAGTTCATGGCGGTTAAGCGGGTTGGCTCCTCCCTGTGAACTGATGAGAATTTTGCGGTATATTTTATCATTCTCGTTTAAATAATGAACATTTCCAGTTGCTACAACTGGGATGCCCAGCTTATCGCCCAGTTTTACAATATTACCGATAATTTCCTCTAAATCTCTTTCATTACGAATTAATTCCATCTCGATTAAAGGGGCATACACCTGTTTTGGCAAAACCTCTAAATAATCATAAAATCCCGCGATGGCTTCGACCTCTTCTGGAGATTTTTGCATCATACCTTCGAAGACTTCGCCCTTATCACAAGCAGAGCCAACCAGAATCCCTTCCCGATATTTTTGCAGAACCGATCTCGGAATCCTCGGAACACGGTAAAAATATTCGAGATGCGAAATGGAAATTAATTTAAATAAATTTTTCAAACCAATATCATTTTGAGCAAGAAGGATACAATGAGAAGGACGGGCACGCTGATAGGCATTTCCTTTACCCATATTTTCATTAAACTCATCATGATATTGTATCCCTTTTTCGAGAGCATCCTTTAACATTTTTAATAATAAATAGGCAGTAGCCTCTGTATCATAAATCGCCCGGTGGTGCTGAGTTAATTCAATATCAAACTTTTTCGCTAATGTATTCAACCGGTGATTTTTAAGCTCCGGATACAAAAAGCGGCCTAGTTCTAATGTATCAATGACTGGATTTTTCGCTTTGTCCAATCCGATATTTTTATAACCTACATTTAAGAATCCCATGTCAAATGATGCATTATGGGCAACCAGTACTGCATCGTCTACCCAATCATGAAACTTTGTTATTACCTCATTGACTTCTGGAGCATTTTCCACCATATCATCGGTAATTCCAGTTAAATTGATGATCGTTGCCGATAACCTTCGATGTGGTTTGGCGAAAGACTCGAACCGATCGATAATTTCCCCGTTTCTTACCTTAACCGCTGCAAGCTCAATGATCGTGTCATATACAGCGGAAAGTCCTGTAGTCTCAACGTCAAAGACAACAAAGGTATCTTCCGCCAGCAAACGATGCGCATCATTATAAGCAATCGGTACGCCGTCATCGATTAAATTTGCCTCAACCCCATAGAGGATTTTAATATCATTTTTCTTACCTGCGCCGTAAGCTTCTGGGAATGATTGGGCAACAGCGTGGTCTGTAACTGCAATTGCTTTATGCCCCCATTTTTTCGCTTGTGCGATTAATGTGCTGACCGGTGTTACAGCATCCATTTGACTCATTGGTGTATGCAAATGCAGTTCAACCCGTTTTTCGTTCTCTGGTGCTGTATCTTTGCGTTGTGCAGGTTTCATTTCGTTGATGTCATTACCGATCATGACAAGATCACGAACAAAGGTATCGTTTTGAATACTTCCTCTTACCTTAGCCCACATCCCTTTTTTCACCCGTTGGAAATTGGCGGCATCCTCTTTGTCGCGAGAAAACATTTTCACCATAATCGAACTTGTGTAATCGGTAATTTTAAAGGTTAATAATGAGCGTCCGCTTCTAAGTTCACGAATTTCAGACGCAAATATATATCCTTCAACAACCACTCTTCTCTCTTCATCGACAATATCAATCATATTACGATAGTCGCTGTCATCCTTAATGGTAAGACCGATGGTAAGGGGTCCATCAGGAACATCCCCTGAAGCTGAGTCTCTTTCTGCCTCCTGCTTCTGCATTTCCACCATCGCTAATAACGCGCGTTCTTGGTCTTCCTTTTGCTTGGCTATTAAAAACTGTTCATATTCTTCATTTTTTTCGTCGCTGTTCATAACAGTATCAATCGACAAAAGAGGAAATCCCACTGACTGATAAATATCTGAAATAATAGAGGCATATTTATGCTTTAGTGTCATCGCTTCTGCTTCATTACGCGTGGTGATTAAAACCTTGTTTCCATTTACTGTTGGTACCTGTTCATTTAAGAGCTTTTGTAAAGGGGGTGAAATACCATCAATTTGTTGTATGCAATAGCTCCAGTACTCTAAAAGTAATTCAGGCGTAAACCCTTGTTGGCTAACGTTCATTTCATACGTCACTGTGGCAATATTAGAAAAAGCCCTCTCCAACTGCGTCGTAAACCGAGTGAAAATATGAAGAGGCAGTATTTTTTCAAACAAAAAATGAAAATGCCATTTACGGGATTTCTTCTCGACTAATAATCTTTCTATTTGTGCATTGTTAAAATGCATAACAACAGCATCCTCAATCATTTGCAGCTGCTGGAGCAAGAGTTGGAATCGCTCTTTTTTGCCTAAGGCATCTTCGCTCATCGGACCCTCTCCCATCTATCATAAATCTCTTTTTCTTTATTCTCATCAAAAAGTAATTATATCACATGATAACAAAATGATTCGTCTTTCTTCGACAGAAAACTTCATCCAATTCTAGAAATAAAAAAAGAAGGCGTACCAAAAGTATATCTTTTAGAATCCCTTCATTTGCGCAAAGTTCTTTAAATTAGTCTATTGATTTCCTCTCCTGGCTCTTCGCTTTCCACGGGCGTTCCGAGGAGACTCCGTACTCTCGTAGGAATCTCCGTACCTTCCGCTCCTAACTACAGATTAATAAAAATAGTTATACTTTATACAAAAAAACTGACCCAAAAAGTCGTCCATACGCTCTTTGAGTCAGCCCTTTAAAATCTCTATTTTAAGAAAAATCTTTGGATGTCATTCCATGTTACGACAAGCATGAGCAACATTAATAGAGCAAAGCCAATAAAGTGAACCATTCCTTCTTTTTGACGATCAACGGGTTTTCCTCTAACAGCCTCCACGGCAAAAAACATTAATCTTCCGCCATCAAGTGCTGGTATCGGCAATAAATTCATGATTCCTAAATTGATACTCAAAATGCCGGCCCATTTCATTAGGTAGAAAATGCCTGACTTTGCTACTTCATCAGTAGAAACATAAATTCCTACCGGCCCTGATAGCGCATTAATTGAAAATTGACCGGTGACTAATTTACCAAGCATAACAAAAATTTGTTTTGTCCAAAAATAGGTTTCTTTTGCACCTGTGGTAATTGCTTGAATTGGAGATTTCTCAACAGGACTGTACACTCCAATTAGACCTATTTTTTTTCCTTCTACTACTTTTTCCTGTGGCGTTACTTGAATTTCCTTTTCTTTTCCACCTCGAATAATAGAAAAGTCAAGTTTTTGATTTGGATTTTTGCGAATGATTTCGACCACATCCGACCAAGAGGTGATTTCGGAACCACTAATGCTTTGGATGACATCTCCCTTTTTCAGGCCTGCTGACATCGCAGCCCCATCAGGAGTAATTTCTCCCAATTTCGCTTCATTGGTTGGTACACCCTGAAGCAGCGCAATTAAAACAAAAACCACAAAGGCAAGGACAAAATTCATCATGGGACCTGCAAAAATCGCCAAAAATCGTTGCCACAGCGTTTTTGACGCAAATTGCCGGTCAAGCGGGGCGATTTGAGACTCAACACCATTTTCTACGATTACGGCAGTCTGTTGTATAGGGAAAACTTGTAAACTTTCTTCCTCATCATCCGGATACCCTTTGATGATAAGATCTTTTTCAATGTCGGCATATTCCACTTCAACAATCCGACAATTAGGGAATTTTTCCTTGTTATTCAGTATGATCTTATTTACTTTCTGATCCTTATCGAATAATAGTCCAATTCGATGCCCTGGTTTAATTTCAACCATTTCAGGATCTTCGCCTGCCATTCGAACAAAACCGCCAATCGGCAATAAGCGAATTGTATAGGTTGTTTCACCCTTCTTATGTGAAAAAACCTTTGGCCCCATACCAATCGCGAACTCTCGACAGAGAATTCCTGCTCTTTTCGCGAAGATAAAATGTCCTAATTCATGAAAGAAGACGAGAGCTCCAAATATCACAATAAAGGCAATAACTGTAGTCAAATAAAAAACCACCTTTTTTTATAGAAGTGAGTGAACATACTGTCTCGTTTCCTTATCAACCTCTTGGATGATATCCAAGCTCGGGTGCTCTACAATTTGATGAGAGTATAACGCTTTTTCAATTAAATCTTCAATCTGCAAGAAACGGATTTTACCTTTCAAAAAAGCATCAACAGCTATTTCATTAGCTGCATTTAACACAGTAGGCAAGGTCCCGCCTTTTTTCCCTGCTTCAAATGCAAACTTCAGGCATCTAAATCTTTCTTGGTCCATTTCCTGAAAATGCAGTTTACCTACAGCAGCTAAGTTTAACCGATTACTTGAAGTGAGCGGCAATCTATCAGGGTATGTTAAGGCAAATTGAATGGGAACCCGCATGTCTGGTGTGCCTAGTTGTGCAATAATACTGCTGTCATGAAACTCAACCATAGAGTGAATTATACTCTCCTTATGAAGTAAGACATCAATCTTTTCATAAGGCATGTCAAACAACCAATGTGCCTCAATAACTTCCAGGCCTTTATTCATCATAGATGCGGAATCAATTGTAATCTTCGCACCCATTGACCAGTTTGGATGATTAAGCGCCTCTTTAACAGTAACGTGTTCTAGATCCTTTCGGGAACGGTCGCGAAAGCTGCCACCCGATGCTGTCAAGATTAACCGTTCTATATTCTTTTCCTTTTCACCTTGTAATGCCTGAAATATGGCAGAATGCTCACTATCAACTGGCAAAAGAGGAACATTATTTTTCTTGGCAGCTTCCATTACTAAATGTCCAGCAGTGACTAACGTTTCTTTGTTGGCAATCGCTATCTTTTTTCCAGATTCAATTGCTTGTAAAGTGGGATTTAATCCAATGCTGCCTAGTACAGCATTAACCAGAATATCTGACTTCTTAAATACTGCCACTTCAATAAGACCTTCTAGCCCATAAGTAAACACTGTTTGAGGAAATTCTGATTTTAATGTTTGGCGATCGCAATCATCCTGAACAGATACAAGCTCTGGTTTGAATTCGGTAATAATTTTTCGGGATAATTCAATATTTTTTCCAACTGACATAGCAGCCAATTTAAATTCAGTTGGGTGTTCCCGAATAATGTCCAAGGTCTGTGTGCCAATGGAGCCGGTTGCCCCAAGTAAACTAATTCGTTTCACTAACTCGTCAACTCCTATAAAGAAAAGCCTTTAGGCTTAATACCACAAATGAAAAAAGTGTAATAATGGCCATACAAATAAAAGACTGTCGAAACGATCCAGAATTCCACCGTGCCCCGGTAAAATTTTCCCTGAATCCTTTACATTAAAATGACGTTTGTATGCTGATTGTACGAGGTCACCAATTTGTCCAAAAACAGAAAGGACCATAGTAACTCCTAATAGTGTAATGAAACCTGCATTGATTTTTGAAAAGTGTGCAAATAAGGCTGCAACAACTAATGAACAAACTACACCGCCAATGAATCCTTCTACGGTTTTATTAGGGCTAATTTCCGGCCATAATTTGTTTTTCCCCATTGCTTTACCGATAAAATAAGCACCTGAGTCGGTAGCCCAAATAATAAATAAGGAATAGAAAATATAAACAAGACCGGCTTCACGGGTTTCCATAAAGAAATAAAAACCGATTCCAACATAAACGGCTGACATAATTGAAAAAGCGGCATCCTCAAAATGAAACCGGTTTTTTGTAATAACCGTATACGTTAACATAAGTAGAATAAACGCAATTCCCAATTCTGTTTTTGAGTAATAAAAGTCATCTAGAATTTCATGGTATTGTCCTGGAAAAAGAATGACCCACAAAAATAAAAATGATAATAACCCATTTACGGAAAAGACATTTATTTTTTTCATTCTTAATAGTTCATATAAACCTACAGTTGCAAGAAGGTAGGTTAACAAAACAAAAGGAAATTTCCCATAAAAAACAATGGGTAAAAATAATGCTGCTGCTACAACTGCTGTAATGATTCTTTGCTTCATCTAAATTTTCAACACCTTTTAATTTCGGTAATAATTAGATCCCGCCAAACCGGCGCTGTCGTTTTTGATAGACATCAATGGCTTCAAGCAAATGCCCCTCACTGAAATCAGGCCATAATACATCGGTAAACCAAAATTCTGAATAGGCCAATTGCCATAGCATAAAGTTGCTAAGACGTATTTCACCGCTAGTTCGGATTAATAAATCAGGATCCTTAAAATTGGCTGTCATTAAATATGAAGAAAAAACATCTTCATTTAAGTCTGTTTCCTTCAGTATACCACTATTATGGTCATTTAAGACTTTTTTAACAGCATCAAGAATCTCGGCCCTGCTTCCATAATTTAAGGCAAAATTCAAGACTAGTCCGTCATTATCTTTTGTTTGCTCCATCGCCTTTTCAATCGCTCTACGTGTATGTCCCGGCAATTGATCTTGATAACCCATCATTTTCACTTGGACATTATTCTCAATTAATTCAGGAAGAAAAGTTCCTAAAAACTCTTCTGGAAGTTTCATAATATAATCTACTTCGTTTTTGGGCCTTTTCCAGTTTTCTGTAGAAAATGCATATAAGGTAAGTGTCTTAATTCCAAGATTATTCGCCAACATGGTTGTTTTACGGACAACCTTCATTCCTTCATGATGACCTGCTACACGAGGAAGTGCCCGTTTTTTTGCCCACCTACCGTTCCCATCCATAATGATAGCGACATGCTCCGGTACTGGCAATTTTTTTATTTCTTCTATTTTATCTCGGAGTGTGGAAGAGTTATTTTGGTTCTTCCAAAGCCTAATTTTATTTAACATAACATTGCTCCTCCAATAAATTTATCATTTCCTCCGATAAAAATTATGTACAAAGGGTTAAACTTGCTTATATCATACCAAAAAAGAAAAAATATATCTCTTTAAAACAATTTATGTAATGTTACAGAAATTAAGAATAATATTAGGAAACTTTCAGCAACACGAGAATAAATGCTCAAAATAGTGAAAAAAACCCCCTAAAAAAGAGGGTCTGTAATGGATTAGACTTCCATAATTTCTTTTTCTTTTTCTTTTGTAATTTGATCAATTTTATTAATATGATCATCTGTAAGCTTTTGAATATCATCAGAGTACCCACGATGTGCATCTTCGGTAATTTCACCATTTTTCTCAAGCTTTTTTAACTCATCGTTGGCATCACGGCGAATATTACGAACCGCAACTTTTGCTTCTTCTGATTCTTTCTTCACCAATTTAACTAGTTCTTTACGGCGCTCCTCTGTTAATTGAGGGATGGTAATCCTAATGACAGAGCCGTCATTTGTAGGATTTAACCCTAAATCAGACTTTAGAATGGCCTTTTCAATATCATTTAGAATGGTTTTGTCGTAAGGTTGAATGACAAGTAATCTTGCTTCAGGAGTTGAAATGCCGGCCATTTGATTTACCGGGGTAGGTGCACCATAATAATCAACCGTTATTCTGTCCAATAAAGAAGCACTTGCTCTTCCGGCACGGATGCTGGCCAATTCACGAGAGTAAGCTTGAATTCCTTTTGCCATTCTTTCTTTTGCAGAATCGATGACTTGTTTTGCCATTATTATTTCCCCCTAACAATAGTTCCAATTTTTTCGCCCATTACAGCTCTTTTAATATTTCCTTGCTCCATAATCGAGAATACAATTAATGGTATATCGTTGTCCATGCATAAGGAGGATGCTGTGGAATCCATAACAGCCAGACCACCCTTAATAACATCCAAGAATGATAAATCATCATATTTTTTTGCATTAGCATCAATACGTGGATCTGCGGAATAAACACCATCAACATTATTTTTTGCCATTAATATGACTTCTGCATCAATTTCAGCCGCTCTTAGTGCTGCAGTAGTATCTGTTGAGAAATAAGGATTTCCAGTTCCTGCCGCAAAAATAACTACGCGTTTCTTTTCTAAGTGGCGGATAGCACGACGTCTAATATATGGCTCTGCAACCTGACGCATTTCGATAGAGGTTTGGACCCTTGATTCAATTCCTAATTGTTCAAGGCTATCTTGAAGTGCTAAGGAATTCATGACAGTTGCCAGCATGCCCATATAATCAGCTGTTGCCCTGTCCATACCCATTTCACTACCGATTTTTCCACGCCAAATATTACCACCGCCAACAACAACTGCTACTTCAACTCCAAGTTCAGCAATTTCCTTAACTTGAATCGCAATTGATTTGATTACAGAAGGTTTAATCCCAAAGCCCTCATCACCGGCAAGCGCCTCTCCACTTAATTTTAAAACAACGCGTTTGTACTTAGGACCGCTCATATAAACCTCCGTATGTAGTAATAATATTTTTCCTTTTAAAAATAGGGAACACATTCGTGTTCCCTATTCATTTCTTATGTTTAAATTTAAACCAATGGTATGGATAAATTATTTGTTTTTAACTTGGTTCATTACTTCTTCAGCAAAGTTATCTTCGCGCTTTTCGATACCTTCCCCTACTTCGTAACGAATGAACTCACGAATAGTTGCGCCTTTTGATTCAACAAACTGGCGAACCTTTTGGTCAGGGTTTTTAACAAATGCTTGGTCAAGAACACAAACATCTTCAAAGTATTTGCCAAGACGACCTTCAACCATTTTAGCTACAATATTTTCTGGCTTGCCTTCATTTAAAGCTTGTTGAGTTAATACTTCACGCTCATGTTCTACTTCTTCAGCAGATACTTGGTCACGAGAAACATATTTTGGATTTAATGCTGCAATATGCATAGAAATATCTTTAGCTGCGTCCCCATCTGTTGTACCTTCAAGCACTGTTAAAACAGAGATACGGCCACCCATGTGTAGGTAAGCACCGAACGCATCATTATCAGACTTAGATACGATAACAAAACGGCGAAGTGTTAATTTCTCTCCGATTTTTGCAACAGCTGCATTAATGTGTTCTTCTACTTTTGCACCATTTTCCATTGTTTGTGATAATGCTTCTTCAACGGATGCAGGTTTGTTTTTTAGAAGGTGAGCTCCAAGTTCTTTAACTAACACTTGGAATCCTTCGTTTTTAGCAACGAAATCTGTTTCAGAGTTAACTTCAAAGATAACAGCCTCGTTTCCTTCTGTAGCAATAGAAGTTAAACCTTCAGCAGCAATACGGTCTGCTTTCTTAGCAGCCTTTGCAATTCCTTTTTCACGAAGGAAGTCGATTGCTTTATCCATATCACCGTTTGTTTCTGTAAGTGCTTTTTTACAATCCATCATTCCAGCACCGGTTTTTTCACGTAATTCTTTTACCATTTGAGCAGTAATAGCCATAAGTCATTTCCTCCTTAAATTTACTATGTATCCCTATCATAGCCAATGATGTTCAAGAAAAAACTTTTCTTGATTCATATTCTTAAAAAAAGGTGATAAAGGGTCTCCCTCTTATCACCTTTTTAATCTTACCTACATTTCAATTAAGCTTCTACAGCTACTTCTTCACCTTGTTTAGCTTCGAGAATAGCATCAGCCATTTTACCAGTTAAAAGTTTAACAGCACGGATTGCATCATCGTTTGCAGGAATTACAACATCAATTTCGTCTGGATCACAGTTTGTATCAACGATACCAACGATAGGAATGTTTAATTTCTTTGCTTCAGCAACTGCAATACGCTCTTTGCGAGGGTCAATGATGAATAATGCATCTGGAAGCTGTTTCATATCTTTAATTCCGCCTAAGAATTTTTCAAGGCGTTCTTGTTCTTTCTTTAATTGAACAACTTCTTTTTTAGGTAATACTTCAAAAGTGCCATCTTCAGACATTCTTTCGATTTCTTTTAAACGTCCAATACGCTTTTGAATGGTTTCGAAGTTTGTTAATGTACCACCTAACCAACGTTGGTTTACATAGTACATACCTGAACGGATTGCTTCTTCTTTAACGGAATCTTGAGCTTGCTTCTTAGTACCAACGAAAAGCATAGTTCCTCCGTTTGCAGCTAGATCCTTTACCCAGTTGTATGCTTCTTCAACCTTTTTAACAGTCTTTTGAAGGTCGATGATATAGATGCCGTTACGCTCTGTGAAAATGTATTTTTTCATTTTTGGGTTCCAACGGCGAGTTTGGTGTCCGAAGTGTACACCAGCTTCAAGCAATTGCTTCATTGAAATTACTGACATGATTATTCCTCCTAGTGGTTTTGTTTTCCTCCGCCTATTTCATTTTTAGACAGAAACTGTTTTTGAACAGCACCATCTGCCTAAATCAATAAGCGTGTGTAATAACACCATGAAATAATATAGCATAGTCAAAATAAACAATCAAGGATAACTTATAAAAAAATCCCCGACTTTGTCGGAGATCTTTATATATATTAGTGTGATTTTAATTTTTCAAGCTCAACAAGAAATTTATCGTTAAGAACTTTAATATAAGTTCCTTTCATTCCAAGAGAGCGAGATTCGATTACCCCAGCACTTTCTAGTTTTCTTAAGGCGTTAACAATAACAGAGCGGGTAATCCCTACTCGGTCAGCAATTTTTGAAGCAACCAACAATCCTTCATGACCGTTTAGTTCTTCGAAAATATGTTCAATGGCTTCAAGTTCACTATAAGATAAAGAGCTAATGGCCATTTGAACAACCGCTTTACTTCTAGCTTCCTCTTCAATTTCTTCGGATTTCTCACGTAAAATCTCCATACCAACAACAGTTGAACCATACTCAGCTAGGATTAAATCATCATCATGGAACTTCTCATGTAATCTTGCCAAAATCAATGTTCCAAGTCTTTCTCCACCGCCAATAATTGGAACAATCGTTGTTAAACCTTCGCGGAATAATTCTTTGTTTTCAACTGGAAAAGCAGTATATTCACTGTCCACATCAAGGTTTGGGGATGTTTCTTTAATATTAAATAAGCTATTTGTATATTCTTCAGGGAATTGAAGATCTTCAAACATTTTTTTCATACGATCATTTTCAATTTGCTGAAAAATAGATAACCCAAGAAGCTTACCGCGGCGACTTACAATGTATATATTAGATTCAATTGTTTCGCTTAAAGTTTCGGCCATTTCTTTAAAGTTTACTGGTTTGCCTGCTGATTTTTGTAATAACACATTAATTCTTCTAGTTTTTGTAAGTAAATCCATCTGTTTCTTCCTCCTAAATAACTACAACCATTATTAAATTTTTATTGTAAAGCATTTATTACCATGTATTAGGCGATAAAAGGTTAGACCCTCTTAAAGGATGTATTGGCTTAAATCCTTGTTCTTTGAGATGGCTCCAAGCTTTTCGTCAACGTATTGCGGAGTGATGACGATTTTATCCATCGTTATATCCGGTGCTTCAAAAGATAGATCCTCCAAAAGTTTTTCCAAAATAGTATGGAGACGTCTAGCCCCAATATTATCGGTATTTTGGTTCACTTCATAGGCCACTTCAGCGATTCTACGAATAGCATCGTCAGAAAATTCAATTTGTATACCTTCTGTTTCCAATAATGCTTGATATTGCTTAATTAAAGCATTATCGGGTTCAATTAATATCCTAAAGAAATCCTCAACTGTTAGCTTCGTCAATTCCACACGAATCGGAAAACGACCTTGTAATTCCGGTATTAAATCTGAAGGCTTCGCCATATGGAAAGCACCCGCAGCAATAAATAATACGTGATCCGTTTTAACTGGTCCATATTTTGTAACAACGGTTGAACCTTCTACAACCGGCAATATATCACGCTGTACCCCTTCACGGGAAACATCTGCACTAGATCCGCCGGTATTTTTGCTGGCAATTTTATCGATTTCATCGATAAAAATAATCCCCGCTTGCTCAGCTCGATAAATGGCCTCGCTTGTTACTTCATCCATATCAATCAGTTTGGAAGCCTCTTCATTTGTCAGGACCTTTCTAGCTTCGCGAACCGTTAATTTTCGCTTCTTGCGCTTTTTAGGCATGAAGCTACTGAGAGCATCCTGCATATTCATGCCCATCTGTTCAATACCAGATCCTTGGAGCATATCGAACATAGAAGGAGATTGTTCCTCTACTTCAATGGTAACAACCTGTTCTTCTAACTCTCCTTTTGCAAGTTGCTCTTTGACCATTTGTCGCTTTTCCTTCACAGAATAATCAACTTCCTGCACTTCAGGCTCAGCTGACTGATTGCCTCCGCCAAACAGCATTTCAAGCGGATTTTTATATGTTGATGATTTTTTGGCAGTTGGCACCAATAATTCAATTAATCTGCTATTAGCATTTTCTTCAGCACGTTCTTTTACACTTTGCATACGTTCTTCTTTCACAAGTCTTACTGAAGTTTCTGCCAAGTCACGAACCATCGACTCAACATCACGGCCAACATAGCCAACCTCGGTAAATTTAGTCGCTTCTACCTTAATAAAAGGTGCGCCGACAAGCTTAGCGATTCTTCTTGCAATTTCAGTTTTACCAACGCCAGTCGGTCCAATCATTAGAATATTTTTGGGAATAATCTCATCTCTTAGCTTCTCGTTTAACAAGCCTCTTCGATAACGGTTTCTAAGTGCGACGGCAACAGCTTTTTTTGCATCTTTCTGCCCAATTATAAATTGATCAAGTCTCTCAACAATTTTACGGGGGGTTAAATTGGTCGTTTTAGCCATCTTTATTGCTCCTTCCCGTTATAACTCTTCAACGATAATGTTTTGATTTGTATACACACATATTTCCGCAGCAATTTCTAATGATGCCTTGGCAATTTCCTTAGCAGTTAAGTGTTCCCCAGCATACCTTTTTAAAGATCTCCCGGCTGAAAGTGCAAAATTCCCGCCAGAACCAATTGCGATAATTCCATCATCAGGTTCAATCACTTCTCCGGTGCCTGAAACCAGGAGTAAGATTTCGCGATCCATTACAATTAACATCGCTTCTAATTTCCTCAGAACTTTATCGCTACGCCATTCTTTTGCTAGTTCAACTGCCGCCCGTTGAAGATTTCCGTTGAATTCTTCTAACTTACCTTCAAACAATTCAAATAGTGTAAAAGCATCAGCAACTGAACCGGCAAAACCGGCCAATACTTTTCCATTAAATATCTTTCTGACTTTTCTTGCAGTGTGTTTCATCACAACTGCATTACCAAAGGTTACTTGGCCATCTCCAGACATAGCGCATTCACCTTTATGATGGATGGCAAAAATAGTGGTTGCATGAAATTGGTCCATTTGCATGAACCTCCTTTATGGAGTTTTTTCCTTTTACCGATCTATTATATGTACCTAAAAAATCGTTTTGAATATTGTTTAGCTGCAGGTGATGGTTTCAATGATAAATTCTTTTCGGCAACTTACTACAAACATGTTGGTAATGGGTCAATTGAATTTTGCGTAATACCGGCTTATTTGTAAATACCTTGATCATAAGTTTAATAAAACATTCACAATTGCCAACTTATTGTACTCGCAAGGGCTACTAAATAGTATCACAATTCAATAACCCTTGCAATAAATTTTACAAAACCTTCACAAAGTTCTGAATTGTTTCTAAAGCTCTGTTTGCATGTTGTAAATTTCGTTCCTGTTTACCTTTAATTCTTACAGGTAATTCAGGAAATAAGCCGAAGTTTGCGTTCATTGGTTGGAAACTTTTAGGGTTTGCCGTGGTAATATATTTAGCCATGCTTCCTATGGAAGTTTCTGCAGGAAATTCTACTGTGTCTAACCCTTGAACAAATCGAGCTGCGTTAATCCCAGCAATTAACCCGCTGGCAGCAGATTCGACATACCCTTCCACACCTGTCATTTGTCCGGCAAAAAATAAATCCTCTTTCTCCCGGAATTGATAGGTCGCTTTTAAAACCTTTGGAGAATTGATAAACGTATTTCTGTGCATCACACCATAACGAATGATTTCAGCATTCTCAAGCCCCGGTATTAATTGAATTACTTCTTTTTGCGGACCCCACTTTAAATGTGTCTGAAAACCGACAATATTATAAAGGGTTCCTGCTGCATCATCCTGACGTAGCTGAACAACGGCAAAAGGTCGTTTTCCTGTTTTAGGATCTTCAAGTCCCACTGGTTTAAGCGGACCGAAAAGCATCGTTTTCCTTCCTCTTGAGGCCATAACTTCTATTGGCATACATCCCTCAAAGAAGATTTCTTTTTCAAATTCTTTTAATGGGACGGTTTCCGCGCTGACAAGTGCCTCATAAAACCGATTGAATTCCTCTTCAGTCATGGGACAGTTAAGATACGCGGCTTCTCCTTTATCATAGCGAGATTTTAAATATACTTTTTCCATATTTATGCTCTCTTTTTCAATAATGGGAGCAGCAGCATCATAAAAATATAAATAGTCTTCACCAGTAAGATCCTTAAGCTTTGCAGACAAGTTTGGACTTGTCAAAGGACCGGTTGCAATGATCGTCGTACCTTCGGGTATCTCTGTTACTTCCTCATTAATAACTGTAACATTTTCATGATTCTTTACCATTTCGGTCACTTTGGCAGCAAATTCATGACGGTCAACAGCCAAAGCTCCCCCAGCAGGAACTGAACAAGCATCTGCAGCAGATATAATGACAGAGTCTAGTTTTCTCATTTCTTCCTTTAAAACACCTACTGCATTTGTCAAAGTGTTTGCCCTTAAGGAATTACTGCAAACTAATTCAGCAAATTGATCAGTATGGTGTGCAGGAGTTTGTTTTACCGGGCGCATTTCATATAGACGCACTTTGATACCACGTTTGGCAATTTGCCATGCTGCTTCACTACCTGCTAAACCAGCACCTATTACATTTATTGTTAAATCTTTCACTTTTATACCTCCTGATTTTCAAACATAAAACAAAAAATTATCCTATGTATACCTTTCCCACATTTG
>NZ_JBALNY010000058.1:0-20631 GCF_036962145.1 Bacillus sp. JJ1764
AGGTAATATTTACGTTGTCGACACTGCTAATCAACGTGTACAAATTTTCGATAAACAAGGTAAGTTTAAAAAAATCATTAATGGTTCCAACAATGGCAAAGGCGAATCCATCTTTGTTAACCCTCGGGGAATTGGAATTGACAGCCGCGGCATTATGTATGTAGTAAGTAACCTGACCCACCTCGTTTACGGTTTTGATAAAGACGGTAAAAAAGTATTTGAATTTGGCGGTATGGGTGAAAATAATGGACAGTTCTCTCTGCCGAACGGCTTATTTATCGACAAAAATGATAATGTGTATATCACTGATACGTTAAACATCAGGGTTCAAGTATTTAAATAATATCACCCTAGAAAAGTAATGTTGTAGATTAATTACCAAAATCCTTCACATTAAAGGGGGTGGTATAGAAAAGTAGGGAGCAAAAGATTTTTTCAGAGAGAAAATAAAAAAAGAGAGAAAAAGAGAGATTATTTGGGAGGTTTTAAGAATGAGAAAGTTTAGTTTAAGCTTCTTGTTCGCAATCATGCTGTTCGGTATGTTTGCAGCCGCTGCGTCTGCGTCACCATTGACACCAGGGCAAAAAGGTCCATCTATTAACAACTCGAACGAAACTGGTAAGGGCGTTGACGGTGCAACAGACGGTTCTGAACATGATAATGTAGTCAAAGCTTTAACTGGTCAAAAGGTTCACACTTCTTATCAAAACAATACAAACTCTTGTGCAAGCTGTCACCAAACACACACTGCAAAAGGCGATTCTTTGCTATTTGCGGACACTGTTTATAACACTTGCTCTGCTTGTCACGATGGTACTCTAGGATACTTAAACGTATTCGCTGATGGTTCCGTAACTGCTGATACTGCTATAACAATGAGTGGTGCAGGTACATTTGGCGGAACTCACGGATCTTCTATGCACATGTCTAACGATACTGTAGATATTTCTGCAGCTCCTGGTGGTAACCAAACAGGTGATAATACAAAAGGATATGGATCTCAATGGAGTGAAAGCTTCAACTGTGCAAGCTGTCATGCTCCACACGGATCTTACTCAGACCGTTTACTTGCATACAATCCAAACGGTATTGCTGCATTACCAGTTTCTAAAGGTGGTAACCAATTAGAAAACGTTCCTGTATATGACCAAGCTGCAGGACAAACTGTTGCTGAAGCTTTAGCTGGAAAAACTGATGCTGTAGTATTGTTACGTTCTGAAGATACAAATGGTAAAGTAACTGTAGCTCAATATAACAAAGGTACTTCCGGTTATACCAAAACTACCGCTCCATGGCTATATGGTTATGATCTCCGTACAGATGGAAAGACTTACTATTCACGTTTGATGAAAGATGCTACAACTGTTGCTGCATATGGTTCAACATCAGGTGTTTATTTCGACTACGAAAACGCTCAAGCATATTCTACTGACGCTACAGGTGCAGCTGCACTTAAAACTGCTACAGTAGGTTTTATTGCTCGCCCAGTGGTTGTAAGAATGGCAAAAGAAGGATATGAAACTATACAAAGTGCTTACTATAACGGTGCTCCTTTAGCTAAGTTCGGTGGTAAAACAGCACAACAATTGATAGACCTTGGTTACACAGTAGGAACAGATACAGATCAAACAGTTAAAAATGTCGGTGTTCAAATGTCCAAATTCTGTGCAGCGTGTCACGCTGACTATCTACAAGCTAGCTCTGCAGGAAAGATTTCTCACTTCGGTAATGAATATGCCGCATACCGCCACAGTACAAACAGCGACTCTTACACTTGCGTACGCTGTCACTATGGTCACGGTACTGACGCTTACATTATGAAAGATGCTCTTGGACGTACAATTAAAGACCTAGTAGCTGCTGGTCAAACGGAAGCTGATGCTTTAGCTTACATGCAAGACAACAACAAGTCTTCTGCTCTTAAGAAGTTCACTAACATGTCAGTATGTTGGGCTTGCCACAACAGTTCTCACGCTGAATCAATCAAGAATACTTATCGTTCAGCGGACCATCCGACTGGAATGCCTACTGGATATTAAAAAAAGCTAACAATTAGCGGCAACTAATTATTAGCTCAAAGTAAAAATTCTTTTAGAAAATAGGGTGCTATGCGTAAGCATAGCACCTTATTTAATCACCTAATAAATTTACCATTTCTGACACTAAATTGTCAATTTCTCAATAAAAATTTCAAGTGAAAAAGTATACGGAAGAACAGTTAAAAGAGGGCTTTCCGTAAATTTATATGTAAATTATTTTTTCAATATACATATATGAATATTTATTGAATAATCCTTATATCTACTAGTACCCCATCATCTTGAGGATTAAAATATATTTATAGACTACATTTGGACGGCATAAATAGTGGAAAAGAGGGGTACTAATGGGAATAAGAGGACTCCTACATAAAATCAAGTTGTATGTATCAATTATTCTTGTTTTATGTATTCAATTATTTGGGCCCCAACAAATCCTTCCCGATTCAAGTGTTAAAGGAGCGGGACTAACTGGGACAGATCCAAAGATAACGATTACTTCACCAGTGACAGGTGATTTTTTAAATGAAACAAACATAACTGTTACTGGAACTATAGAAAACGTTACCACAACTGAATCTATTACTCTTTTTGATAGTGGAGAAGAAATTAATGCGCCATACAATGTAAGTGGAAATTCTTGGTCTATTCCTATTACATCTTTGACTGAAGGAACTCATATTTTTACCGCCATTGCCGTTGCTGATGGGAACTCCCTAGTTTCAGATGCTATAAAAATAACCATTGATGTAACCCCACCTACTATTACAGTTTCAGCACCAATCGAAGGAAAGCTTACAAATTCAAAGACTTTAGAAGGTAAAACAGAAGCTGATTCCACTGTGGAAATTTGCATGGATTGCAGTGAGGATTCAGAAGGTCAAGTTACTGAATCGTGGTTATCCGTACTCGCGGATAGCGAAGGAAACTGGTCATCTATTTACGCTCAATTAACTGAGGGCATACATACCGTCTATGTTAAGGCGATGGATCAGGCAGGAAATCAGGGGAGTATGAAGAAAGTTGCTTTCACACTGGACACGTTGAGGCCAATTGTTTTACCGGATGTTTCACCCAAGCAGGATATGACTCAAGTTCCATTAACGTCAACTATTAAAGTAAAGGTTTCTGATACTTCTTCATTAGACGAACAATTGATTAGCAACAGCATAAGTGTCATACGTAATGGCAGTCCTGTTGAGGGAACAATACAATATAATCAAACTACAAAGGAAATAATGTTTACTCCGAAAGACCCGCTGTCACCAAGTACTAGATATAAAGTGATGATCAATCCAGCAGGATTGGTAGATTTAGCCGGTAATGGCACATTTCCTAAATTTTGGTCTTTTACAACTGTCAGTGTTCCATCAGATACCCATAAAAACCCTCATGGTGGGTACGAGAATAATGTGAATATTTGTGGGAATTGCCATAGTACCCATGCTGCCAAGAACCCTAAGTTGTTATCAGCGAAAATGAGAGATGAATCAGGGCAAGAACAAGTGGTTGACATGGATAATTACTGTATGGCCTGTCATGATGGAACCGTTGCGCCAATTGCGGAGAATACACAAAGTACATATACACACAATGCAGCGGTTAAAAAAGATGGAAAACCAAACGGAAGTGCTTGTGCAAGCTGTCATAATCCGCATTTAGATTGGTCAGCCAATAATCCGAATCTGCTTCAAGATGAAATTACATACACGCATTTGCCGAAATCTGATCCAAATCAAAATAAACCTACTGGAGAAATAAGCAGCAAAGACCAGCTTTGTGAGTCTTGTCATGAATCAAATAGCGGGGAATTAATTGCAAATCCGGCCGTTGAGTACCGTGTATTTAATTATAAAAAATCAAACACAGCTTTAGGGATATATGAGGATTATCAGCTTTGCCTTCGCTGTCATAATCTTGATTTCCAACAAAAATATGATAAAGCAGCTGATATTGCCAGCTATTATCATAATTTAACGCAGGAAATACAGAAACAATATGATGAAAAGAATGGGCCTTCTTCCTTTGCAAAAAGAGAAATCTCCGAGGAAGAGAAAAATTTCTCAGAACATATCATAAAAGCTCAAGACGGAAGTCCTTTAGCAGGGCATATTCCATGTGCTGAGTGTCATGATACACATGGCTCCAGCAATATATATAATTTAAAGACCCAAATGGGACACGAAAATCCAACTGCCTTTGATGAAAAAACAGGAACATGGGATGCTGAAAAAGAAAGAAAGTTTTGTGTTTCTTGCCATAACGGTTCAACAGCCATTTATGGTATTACGGGAACAGCCATTTATGACCAGACAACTGGAATAGAGATGAATCCGGCCATCCCTGATCATAATAAAACCAGTACTAAAGCATGTTCGAAATGTCATAGTGATAGTACAGATGAGCAAAAAGCGTTTATGGAGTCTGCTCATGCGCCGAAGAAAGGTAAACTTCCTTAAAAGTCGAGATACACAGGACTCTCGACTTTTTCTTTTTGTTAGTGTTGGACGGATTTCTACATAGCTATTTGTTTCGACGAATTGTACTGGAGACACTTGTCATAAAGCTCAACGCACACCATTGGATGAGCAAAAGGTATTTATCGATTAAGGGGATTTGCC
Organism: Bacillus sp. JJ1764; assembly: GCF_036962145.1. NCBI lineage: Bacteria > Bacillati > Bacillota > Bacilli > Caryophanales > Bacillaceae > Bacillus > Bacillus sp. JJ1764. Next base: position 4,661 of record NZ_JBALNY010000058.1, read on the forward strand.
TTATTCATTTCATAAAAATAGAAAACCCTCCATCAACTTGTTTGTATGGAGGGTCTTTTTACAGTTACTTTTCTTCAAGCACTGCTCTATACTCCTCAATCAACTTCAACTTCGCATCCTCATTATCCAAAAGCGTGCTCCCGTATTTTGGCAGCATCGTATAATATCCTTTTTTTGTTTTACTGACTGTAAACAAATACATTTCCCCTTTTTTCAAAAGCGGGGTTTTTTCGTAAGAAAGGAGGTAGAGCTTGCCGTTCTTTTTGTAATAGCCGCCCTTTTGGTTGATGGTGATATCTCCGAGGAGTGCCCCTTTGATGTTTTGCGTGATTCTCACCAGAAATTGTGTGTTCTTCTTGGTACCATGTTCTTCTTCTCTAATAACCTCACCAATGAAAATATTATCGACTGCATTGGCTAACTTGCGTTTATCCTGATAATCCTTTTGAAATGCATAGGATTTATTCACTATAATCGCGGAATCCTTGGAATCGAGCAGCATCGTAAAATACTTTACATAGAAAAAGCCTGCCCCTATTAAAAATAACACCGAGATCCAAATGATTTTTTTCAAGACTCTACCACCCTTTCACCTAGTCTATCTATTTATAATTATATCGTTGGGGTGGAGGGGATGACTGAATGCCTTGTGAATCTTTCGGGAACGATAGCTGGTCCTAGGCGTATTTGTTATTTCTAAACAGTGAGGAGAAGGAATTTTTGTAAACATAATAGAATTAGACTAGTCAGAGGACCCGACATTTTTGGACAGGTAAAGTCGGACGAAGCGGAAAATTTTCCTTTACATTGAAAAGAGAAAGGAGGGAAAACATGGATTGGTTAGATCGAATGAATCGGGTGCTGGATTACATTGAAATGAATCTTGAAGGCGAGATTGATTATAAGAGGATTGCCCAAATGGCGAATTGTTCAGAGTATCATTTTTCAAGGATGTTTTCATCTATTTCTGGAGTCTTGCTCTCAGAATATATAAGACGGAGGAAACTAACACTTGCGGGGTTTGATATTCAAAAAAGTGACGCTAGGATTATTGATATTGCCGTAAAGTATGGTTATGATTCTGCTGATTCATTTTCCAGGGCTTTTCAAAAACTTCATGGAATAAAACCTTCTGAGGCTCGTCAAAATGGGGTTCATTTAAAGGCCTATCCTAAGATCTCCTTTCAAATTTCAATTAAAGGGGATACTGAAATGGAGTACAGAATCGAAAATCTTGATTTTGAATTACGATTAATTGGAAAAAGTAAGCCTGTCAAAACGGAAAAAGCCTTTAGGATGATTCCTTCGCTATGGAGCGGTGCGAAAAAAGATGGACTTATGGAAAAACTCAAGGATTTGTCATGGGAAAATCCAAAATGTAAATTGGAAGGTATTTTAGGAGTTTGTGGAAAAGAAGCAGCGATCACAGATGATGAATTCGCTTATTTTATGGGGGTTCGATATGATGGGGAACCGCCGAATGATCTAGAGACACTGACTATTCCACCAAGTTCATGGGCTGTTTTTCCGAATATTGTGGAGGCGTGGAAACGTTTATATACAGAATGGGTTCCGACTGCCGGTTATGAACTTGCTAATCTGCCCTGCATCGAATGCTATTATGGTCCCGGACACAAGCCGCGGCATGAACTTTGGGTCCCGGTTATACCAAAGTAATGATAATGTGGCAAAAAAGACGTGTGTCTCATGCACACGTCTTTTCATGCAAGATAAGGAGAAAAAAATGGAAAAATTATGAGTTTGTTAAACTTTTGAATTCTTTCATGATTAAGTGGTAGAAAATAACCAAGCTGGTTTGGGTCAGTACATAAACAGGTAAGGAAAAAAGCAATCGATAATGATTTACATAATGGTAAATCCCTATTTTAGTGCCAAGGAATTCAAGCCCCATGGAATAAGCAGACCACAAAGAAATATAGTAGATATTTTGAAAACCATTTATATTTAACTTTTTATAGAAATAGACAAAAAAGTAGGAGAAAGGACCATACATAATGTAGGAAATAAAATCCATTAGTTCGTAATGGGAATTGTCGTTCACATCGTAAAATCTAAATGGAACAACACTAATGGTGTGGTCGAAAAACATGCCTACAGAAATGCCGTAAACAGTAAAGATAAGAATCAAAGGAAGTTTCCATCTGGGTAATAACACGGTTAAGGCAATACTAGCTGCAAAAACGCTGAGGATAAACCATTCATTTAAGTTAAAACTGTTATCATATGTAACCATTAGATCACCCTTTTAAGAAGGTAGTTCATGTAAAAATAGGATAGAGAAGCAGTAGATATTAAGAACAGAATAAAAAGGGAATGAAACATGAAATTCCATTTTATGTATTCAATTAACCCCAATCTAATGGAGAGAAACTCGGCTAGCAGAAGAAGTGAAAAGGAAAGAAGAAAGAAAAAACTCCTTCTGCCTAAGTGACGGCTTGCCATGAATCCATTCACGAATAGAATCAAAATGATGGGATAGATAAGACTGCGATATAAGACAAATGCGATAAATAAATCCTTTTCTTGAGGCAGTTTTATATAGTTTACATTAACCCCAAGAATCGAATACTCATTACGAGTGATAATGACAATAATGAGAAAGACAAATGCAAATTCAATCAATCTTCCGTGTTTCGGTATGAAATATAGGATCTGGACCAATAGCCAGGTGATTAAAACATAACAGGTTAGAACCAAATTTTTTCACCGCTTTAGCATTGAATTAAAAGTGAATTCCAAAAAAAGACCTAGTTTTCCTATTTTTTTCTCTCACTATAAAAATATGTACAATTTAACAATAAAAAAGACGAGTGCTCCTCGTGCACGCGTCAATTTCTATACCTTAATTATTTTTCCTTCAACCACTTCTGCAAGCCCTCAATCTCCTGCCACAAATGGAAAGTGGAATCAAAGTAGATGATCGCCTGATTTTCGTCGCCAAAGCCATGGTAATCTGGCATTTGTTTAGGCAGTTTCTTTTTCCCTGATAAATAAGGAATGACGTATTGGTTTTCCTTTTTGGCTTCTTTTAAAAGGGATTTTGCTTTGACGGTAAAGCCATTTTCCAGCAACTCAAGCAATAGCTTGTCGTATGATTCGCAATTCATGCTTCCTTCGTATTGCTCCAAAAGGTGATGAGCCTTTTTCAACACTTTATTTGACACGTAGGCAACAAATAAAGTGTCTCTGACCCCTAGATTGTCCATCGGATTTAATTCCAGTAGTTCTTCAAATTCCCCAATAGCTTGATCGAGCATCCCTAGCATATATAAAGAGTCAGCATAATGAAACTTTGCCCGCATAAACGGCCGAGTTTCTACTAAACCCCAGAAGGAGCCTTTGTTTTCTTCAAAAAATTCTTTCCCAAGTGCTTGTTGTCCAATATGCATTCCCTCACGGAACATCAATGAGGCATCTAACAAATCATCGGCATTTTCCGCAAGAATGACATAACCATCCACACATTGCGGATTTAGCTCTAGTGCCTCTTGAGCTAGTTGGTAGCGTCTTTGCCCATGTGCCTGCAAGGCTTCAAAAATGAGTGATTGAGCTTGTTCTTCATCACGGCGGGAACCCTTTTTGGTTTTCTTTTTCGGCGCAGGTTTGGCGTTGCGAGTAGGAAAATCAATAACAGTAGCCGTCTCTGCAAGAGGTTCCGCTTCCCCTTTTATAATCGACACCATTTTTTCCATATCCTCTGATAACGCTGTTTCAAGCGTTGAATAGGTGGAGGAAATCGATGCGGCCTTGACTCCATACATTTCTCCCAATTCCTTTTGTGAAAAGAATCGGTCCATAGGAACAAAATGGGAAAGAAGATAATGCAGGGATGCGGCGTACAAATGCGGGTTCTGAATCCGCTTTTTCCCTTTTTGGCTGTATGTAAACCAGAGCACCAGGCCAGTGTCGATTATCGGTGCCTGAACGTTTAATGACTGCAGCTTGGCTTTAAAAATTTCAGCGACCTCTTGAAAAACCGGCGAAGGCCATTCGAGTTCATTCACATCGACCATTCCGTCGATCATTGGGAGCTCATTCAACGTATCGATGAAAAACTCTGATAGATATTCTTGTGGAGAATCATAGCCTGCTGCCTGACTTCTACCCTCTATGTAGGAAAATGCCTTTTCCGGTTCAAAGTCTGGCAGATCAAATGGTGCCGGGCAAAAAGCATAATTTTGCTCAAACGGTACAAGGATTCCAATGATAAAGGAACCTTCAGCTAATGGGGTTTGTACACCAGTATGAATGGCCTTCACTTGTTCTCCAGTAAAGCCATCCTCCAGTGTCAATTCATTATTTACAATGTGAACTAACCTGCCGACAATCGTTCTGGCGTCTGTCCATGTTTGTAAAATTTGTCTTAGTTTTGTTCGTTTAATTTTTCCGGATTCTGCTGCAATAAATTTTTCGATAATAGTTTTGCCATCCTCAAGTGGCACAAACAAAATGAACCAGACGGCATGCATCATCGAATAAAAATTGACTTCCTCTTCGTCCATCAATTCAGAATCTATGATCTCCTCAAATCGCTCAAAATCTTCTGCGATTTCGATATCAAAATGGTTTAAGCCAAAATGGATCAATTGCTGTTGCAGCTGATCGATGTCTCCCTCAAGCAAGTGTGTGATGGGAATGGCCTCATTAGCCCCGCAACAATTCTTGTATTTTTTTCCACTTCCACACGGACAAGGCTCATTTCGTCCAATTTTCCCCATACCTCTCCGCTCCTTCTTTATAGCGTTTATTCTAATAGTACCATTTTTGACAGATTAATATAGGAAAATACTAAGGGAAAAGATGATTAGCGAAAGTTTTGTTGAATTCTGGCCTAAAATTGTTGAATTTCTGCTCAAAATTGTTGAATACACCATTCATTTTGTAGAATTTCCACTCAAATTGTTGAATACACCATTCATTTTGTAGAATTCACATCTGTCTATCAGCCAGCTTTTGAAATTTCCCCCGTTCTCACGTTATAATGAACAAGTACAAATGTTCAAGGACGGAATAAAATACTGTAGAGATTTTTATAGAGGTGAATGATATGGAATTAGCAGAGATTCGAAATGAGCTTGAAACCATGGCTAAGAAATTAGCGGACTTTAGGGGGTCTCTTTGACCTAGAGAACAAAGAGGCTCGAATTGCGGAGCTGGAGGATACCATGCTTCAGCCTGATTTTTGGAATGATCAGCAGGCTGCTCAGACAGTCATCAGTGAATCAAATGGCTTAAAAGATCAGGTCCATGAGTTCTACAAACTGAATGAATCCTTCGAAAACCTCGAAGTGACCTATGAACTCGTAAAAGAAGAAAGCGATGCTGAATTACAGGCGGAACTGGAAGAAGAGCTTACTGAGTTAACTTCACGTTTAAATGAATTTGAATTGCAGCTGCTCCTTAGTGGAGAGTTTGATAAAAATAATGCCATCCTAGAGCTTCATCCTGGTGCGGGCGGAACAGAGTCACAGGATTGGGGCTCGATGCTTCTCCGGATGTATACCCGTTGGGCCGAGAAAAAGGGCTTTAAGGTAGAGACATTGGATTATCTGTCTGGTGATGAAGCTGGGATTAAGAGTGTTACTCTATCAATCAAGGGCCACAATGCATATGGCTATTTGAAGGCAGAAAAAGGTGTGCACCGACTTGTTCGGATATCTCCGTTTGATGCCTCCGGACGCCGTCACACTTCCTTTGTTTCCTGTGATGTTATGCCAGAGTTTAATGATGAAATTGAAGTGGAAATTCGGACCGAAGATTTACGTGTGGATACGTATCGTTCCAGCGGTGCAGGTGGTCAGCACGTCAACAAAACGGAGTCTGCCGTTCGGATTACCCATATTCCAACAGGCATTGTGACTAGCTGTCAGACGGAGCGTTCACAGATTCAAAACCGTGAGCGGGCGATGAACATGTTAAAAGCAAAGATTTATCAAAAAGAAGTCGAAGAAAAGGAAAAAGCCCTGGCAGAAATCCGCGGGGAGCAAAAGGAAATCGGTTGGGGCAGTCAAATTCGTTCTTACGTTTTTCATCCTTATTCAATGGTAAAAGACCATCGCACCAGTGCTGAAACTGGTAACGTTCAGGCGGTTATGGACGGAGACATCGACCAGTTTATCAATGCTTATTTGCGTTCAAAAATTTAATAAAGTGAAAAAGCCTTTACCGTCATCTGCGGCAAAGGCTTTTTTCTAGGAATTTTTTTGCCGGTGATGAAGGGTTTTTGAAGAAATACGGGGCAAAAAATGTTGCAGAATTATTCTTTATTATATGGTAGCTTCTCATTTGGAATCTTCAAATCGACTCCTGCTGCAATAAAAGTAAACATGCTATCATGGCGCTCTAATTTACTTTCAATTTGCCTAAAATGGCTTCTAAATTCAGATGCATGATGTTCAACTGTTTCCTTAAGTGAGTGAATACTTACTTCTACATTATCAAGCCGCTGGTTAACGCCGATAAGCTGTTCATCCATAGCATCAAGCCGCTGATCCACATGATCAAGGCGTTGTTCCACGGTGTCAAGCCGTAGCTCTATTTTATCCAGCCGGTTGTCAATCGAGTCAAACCTTTGATTCATTTGCTCCATCATTTGTTTTAAAAGCTGTTCCATTCCATTCACCTCCTTTTCAACAGAGTATAGCATATTTTGCTGATTTTTTTACTAATGACCAAGGATTAGGTTAAAACTAAAATGAAATTTTTACTGCTTTATTGCGTTAACATAATGCCATTTACACCAATTTTTACCCATGATATACTCTCAATCGTTGAATTGAATTTTTTGAAAAAAGCTTTTTTAGAGAGGAAAACATCATGAATATATTGAGTCATTTAACGGATACATATCCAAGATTGCGGCTAGTGGCGGATTACATATTAGTGCTGATTGGTTCAGCTATTATCGCATTGGCATTTAATGTGTTTCTATTACCAAACCAAATCGCATCCGGGGGTGTGAGCGGCATTAGTACAATTTTGAAAACGATGGTTGGCTGGGAACCGGCTTATGTCCAATGGGCGCTCAACATTCCATTATTTATTTCAGGTGTTGTTTTATTAGGTAAGCATTTTGGCGCAAAAACATTGGTTGGGACCATCTTTCTTCCTTTTGTCGTAATCGTAACCAAAAACGTGGAGCCGTGGACACATGACGCTTTGCTTGGAGCATTATTTGGCGGAGTGGGTGTCGGCCTGGGCCTTGGGATCGTTTTCCGAGGGAAAGCCTCTACGGGAGGGACGGATCTGGCAGCCCAAATTATCAATAAATATACAGGTTTTACTCTCGGTCGCTGTGTTGTTTTGATTGATGGGCTGATCGTGTTGACAGCTGCGATTGTCTTTGATATTGAAAAAGCACTTTATGCCTTAATAGCCCTTTATGTAACGAGTAAAACGATTGATTTAATTCAGGTTGGTTTCGGCAGATCGAAAATGGCCATGATTATTACCAATAATCAAGAAGAAGTGCGTCAAGGAATCTTGAATAAAATTGATCGGGGTGTGACAAAACTATCAGCATACGGTGGTTTTACGGAACACGAACGACCGGTTCTAATGTGTGTGGTAGATCAATCTGAGTTCACAAAATTGAAACAATTAGTGAAAACCCTTGATCCGGCTGCCTTTGTCGTTGTTATGGATGCGGCAGAAGTATTAGGAGAGGGTTTCAAACGCGCTTAGGATTGGTATACTATTACTTTGATGGAATTATTTTCTGAAGGGGGATGTAGCAATGAAGAAAAAGCTACTAACTTTGTTATTAGGCTCTTCCTTGGTGCTAGGACTGGCAGCTTGCGGTGGCGGCGATTCTGACAAAGGGGATAAGGACACAGCATCAGGCGGAGAAGCAGCCAAGATCTTTGATCAAAAATGCTCCAGTTGCCATGGCGGTGACTTAAAGGGCGGAATGGGTCCTAACTTAACCAAGGTAGGATCAAAATACTCTAAAGATCAAATCCTAGACATCCTTCACAATGGTAAAGGTCAGATGCCTCCTGGTGTTGTAACAGGCGATGACGCTGACAAAGTAGCTGAATGGTTAGCCGCGAAAAAGTAAAGTTCGGAAACGCTCTGTGTATTCGTTCAGGGCGTTTTTTTTATTTTATAAAGAAGGTTCATTTAACAGGATGATGGGAGTTTAATAACGGGGAATGCAATCAGGATTCCAAGTAAAACCCGCGGAATACTATTATCAACTCATCTTTTCCATAAAGATTATTCGACAAATATATTACCCACTATATTGTTGGTAAGGGGAAAAACAGCCATTATTTGTATTCTTTGAAAAGAAACTGTAATATAATTACACTTTTTTTAGCGAATTATGATGTTATAATGTTAATGATGCTGAACTGTGCTGGTAGATTTCATTTTATTTTTTGTGATTTTGCAAACAAAGCTAGATTTTTGTCGAATGATTTTCGAAAAAAAAAACAATTAGGTGATATATATGATCGAAATGCAAGAGGTATATAAGAAGTATCCAAATGGTGTTTCAGCCATTAATGGTATTGACGTAAAGATCAATCAGGGTGAGTTTGTCTATGTGGTTGGTCCGAGTGGAGCCGGGAAATCGACCTTCATTAAAATGATGTATCGTGAAGAAATCCCAACATCCGGAACGATCACCATGAATGGTGTAAATCTGGCTAAGTTAAAAATGAAAAAAGTTCCACTGTTCCGCCGCAATCTTGGCGTTGTTTTCCAAGACTTTAAGTTGTTGCCAACGCTAACAGTCTATGAAAATGTTGCTTTTGCGTTAGAAGTAATTGAAGCACAGCCGAAGGTTATTAAGAAAAGGGTTATGGAAGTGCTGGATCTTGTTGGCTTAAAGCACAAAGCAAGAATGCTGCCGACTGAGCTATCCGGTGGTGAGCAGCAACGTGTTTCCATCGCACGCTCCATCGTTAACTCTCCAAAGATTGTGATTGCTGATGAACCGACAGGGAACTTGGATCCAGATACATCTTGGGAGATTATGAAAATATTTGAAGAGATTAATAATCGAGGTACGACGATTGTGATGGCTACTCATAACAAGGAAATTGTTAATACAGTTAGACGTCGTGTTATTGCAATTGAAAGCGGAAAAATTGCCCGCGATGAACAAAGAGGTGATTACGGTTATGAAAATTAGAACCATTGGACGTCATACCAGAGAGAGTTTAAAGAGCATCGGTAGAAATGGCTGGATGACATTCGCATCAGTGAGCGCTGTTACCGTTACCCTCATTCTAGTTGGTGTCTTTTTCGTTATTATGATGAATCTTAACCGCGTAGCACAAACCATTGAAGATGATGTGCAAATTCGCGTCCACATCGATGTAGCAGCAAATAAAGCCGATCAGCAAAAATTAAAATCAGAAATTGAAGCCATTCCAAAAGTGAAAAGTGTCAAGTTCTCACCTAAAGAAGAAGAATTAAAAGAATTAGTCAATAGTATGGGTGAGGAAGGAAAGGCATTTAAGCTGTTTGAACAAGATAATCCGCTGAATGATGTATTTGTCGTAAAAACGAAAAACCCTACCGATACGATGAAGGTTGCCAATAAAATTGAAAAATTCAATTATGTGGTTAAAGTTAAATATGGACAAGGCAAGGTTGAAAAACTGTTCAAATTTATTAAAGCGAGCCGCAACGTCGGAATCGTGCTGATATTAGGCTTATTCTTTACTGCTATTTTCTTAATTTCTAACACGATTAAGATTACGATTATTGCTAGAAGAAGAGAAATTAAAATTATGAGATTAGTAGGAGCAACAAATAATTTTATTCGCTGGCCATTTTTCCTTGAAGGTCTGTGGCTTGGTATTCTCGGGTCGATTTTACCGATTATTTTCCTTTCCATTGCTTACTACAATGCATATGAATACATTGGACCAAGATTACAAGGGACCTTTGTTAAAATACTTCCATTTAACCCATTTATGTACCAAGTTTCCGGCCTACTCATCTTAATGGGTGCCTTGATTGGGGTTTGGGGAAGTGTCATGTCCGTACGCAAATTCTTAAAAGTATAGTCATTAAAAGGAAGAGAGGGGAAGCTTTCCCCTTTTTGATTTCATAGAATACAAGTTTGTCAGAGAAGGTTGGTACACCGTTGCCTGCGGAGATGAGGATTGTTCTGCAGCAGCGATGACGATTTACCTGCTTATAGAGAGAATATGGAGGAGAAATCGGGATGAAAAAATCATTTTTAATGCTTGCTACTGTTACTACTGTTGGACTGGGGACTTTTTTTGGCGGAGCCTCTTTACAAACTGAAGCTGAGTCAGTCTCCAATTTGCAAGGACAACAAAGCAAGATTCAAAGTCAACGTTCTGATTTACAGTCGAACATCAATGAATCCAACAATAAAATCACAGACCTCCAAAATCAGCAGGCAAACGTTAAAGACGAAATGAAGCGACTTGATTTTGCGATTAGTGATACTTCAAATCAAATTAATGAGAAGAATAAGAAGGTTGATTCTACTAAAGCTGAGATTGCCAAGCTGCAGCAGGATATCGTGGTAATTAAGGAACGGATTGAAAAACGGAATATCCTGTTAAAGGAACGTGTGCGCAGTTATCAGGAAAATGGAACTGTGATTAATTATCTTGATGTGCTAATGGGCGCAAAAAGCTTTAGTGATTTTATCGATCGCGCCAGTGCGGTCGCTACTTTTATGGAAGCAGACCAAGCGATCATAAAGGAACATGAAGCTGATAAACAAGAACTGGAAACAAAAGAATCTCTAGTCGAAAAAGATCTTTCCAACTTGCAATCAATGGTAGCGGAATTGAAAAAAATGAACCAGCAATTAAATACGCAAATGGATCAGAAGAACCAACTTTTAGCAGGACTTGAACAGCAAGAAGATGAAGCTCACGCAGAAATGATTGATATGCAAGAGCAGGAGCAGATTTTGGCAGCTCAAGAGGCAGCAATTCAAAAGGCAATTAAATTAGCGCAAGACCAGGCAGCCGCAGCCGCTGCAGCCGCTGCCGCAAATAACAGCAGTGGTGGTGGATCTTCTTCTTCTTCTTCTGCTCCACCTGTCTCCGGTGGCTCCTTTACAAGGCCAGCTGCAGGAGCCATAACATCAGGTTTTGGTTCTCGCGACGGAGCATTCCATTATGGTGTTGATATTGCAAAGAGTGGCAGCGTGCCAATTGTAGCAGCAGCTGATGGGGTTGTGTACGTTTCTCATTATTCTTCAAGTTATGGAAACGTTGTTTACATTATGCACAATATTAATGGTCAAATGTACACGACTGTTTATGCACATATGTCTACCAGAATGGTATCAGAAGGTGCAACCGTTAAAAAGGGCCAACAAATTGGAATCATGGGTAATACGGGTGATTCAAGAGGCCAGCATCTTCACTTTGAACTATATCGTGGAAAATGGGCTTACCACAGCGCTATTAATCCGGTCGGAATCGTACCGCTATAATACAGAAAAAAGGATGAAGCACAGACTGCTTCATTCTTTTTTTTTCGACGATCCCTCCAATCATAACTCGTCCTTTTTAAACATATAAGTAATTGAGCAGGATTTTTGCGTAATGGTGTGTAATAAAAAAGGACAAACCTTGTTGACGAGGAGGAACAGAATGAACCGAAAATGGATAGCCCTGCTGATAACAGGTTCGTTGCTGACTGGTGCTGGGGGCACGTATGCTGGAATGCAATTTTTGCAAAAAGAAGAAATCGGCTCCAAACTGGAGCAGGGATTGACCCCCCAAAATGAAACAACGGCATCCGCAACGGAAAAAGAAGACCTCGATAAAGTAGAGCAGGCCTATGAGTTAATTTTAAGCCGCTATGTTGAAAAAGTAGACCAGGATCAATTGGTTGAAGGGGCCATTCAAGGCATGCTTTCCGTGTTAAAGGACCCTTATTCCGTCTACATGGATAAGGAAACGGCCGCCCAATTCAGTCAGACCCTCGAGTCCTCGTTTGAAGGAATCGGAGCGGAGGTCGGCATGGTTGATGGTAAAATCGTGATTGTCTCACCATTTAAGAACTCCCCTGCGGAAAAAGCGGGTATTAAGCCAAACGACCAAATCCTGAAAGTCGACGGAAAAAGTGTGGAAGGGCTTGATTTGAATAAAGCCACTCTTAAAATTCGCGGCAAAAAAGGGACAACCGTATCCTTACAGATTGCCCGTAAAGGATTAACAGAGCCCCTTACGATCAAAGTGAAGCGTGACGAAATCCCGCTTGAAACCGTACATTCCTCTGTAAAAAAACAGGATGGAAAAAAGGTAGGCTATATGGAAGTGACCTCCTTCTCAGAGAATACAGCCTTTGATTTTAAAAAGGATTTGAAAGCATTAGAGAATGATGGGATCAAGGGACTCATTATTGACGTCCGTGGAAATCCGGGAGGGCTCTTGTCCAGTGTTGAGGAAATATTAAAAGAATTTGTTCCAAATGATAAGCCGTATGTCCAAATTCAACAGCGCAATGGCGAGAAACAGCGCTTTTTTTCCTCAATCACGAAGAAAAAGGATTACCCTGTCGTGGTTTTAGTTAATAAGGGTAGCGCCTCCGCATCAGAAATCTTAGCCGGCGCGCTTCAGGAAGCGGATGATTACAAGTTGATTGGAGAAACGACTTTCGGCAAGGGCACTGTACAACAAGCGGTTTCAATGGAGGATGGAAGTAATATCAAACTAACACTCGCTAAATGGTTAACCCCAGACGGAAATTGGATTCATAAAAAAGGGATTAAACCAGACTTAGAAGTTAAGCAACCGGCAATTTTCAACACCCATCCTCTGCAAATCGAGAAGCCGCTTGCCGAGGATATGAATAATGAGCAAGTGAAAAATGCCCAGGAAATTTTGGCTGGCTTAGGCTTGGAACCCGGACGAACAGATGGTTATTTTAACGAACAAACAACTCTCGCGGTCAAAGGCTTCCAGCAAAACAACGGCTTGCCAGCCACTGGAAAAATTGACAGCAAAACGGCTACCATACTGGAAGAAGCTGCGGTGAAAGAAATGAAAAAACAGAAAAATGACATGCAGCTGCAAACAGCTTTGCGGTTAATCGTGAAATAGAGAATGACACAGTGGACTTTTCGAAGTTCACTGTTTTTTTTGGAGTTTGCTGTCATTTCCTTGGAAATATTCGCTGCAAACTGAGGAAATATAGGGATACTTGGCTGAAAACAAATGAAATATCACGAAAACCCGCGGAATGATCTCAAATACTAGTGAGAAAAATCAATAAACAAGCGGAATTCCTATCTGCTCCGAAAAATTTCCGCGATTTTTAAATACTTTCTAAAAACTAGCAATAGGTTTTGGGGTCCTAATTTGGTAAAATAAAACTTAGAGACTATTTATGACAACTAGAAATTTTAATAGAGGCAGGTGACAGGAGTTGGTGCAAATATGGCTTGTGGAGCTTTTAAAGGGGACAGGCAAGATATTTCTACATCCTGTTTTATACTATCTCGTTTTTCTCGCAGGAATACTTGGAGTAATGAGGGTTAAACGTGAACGAAAAAATTTCCATATTCGGGCGGAAGACGCCTATTATGAGCTGAGACAGCTGCTTCCTCTCGGGGGTGTGATTGGACTCATTCTTTCCATCATCATTGTTGGAGCAGGGATCGTAGTACCCTTTGCGGCCATTCTGCTCATCGCCGGATTTACCTTGCTTTTGTCGGTGACGTTAAATGTTCGGTTTCTCTCACCAGCGTATACGATGGGGGCCGCGTTTTTTGCCGTTATTTTGTTTGCACAAAATCATTGGTCCATTCCGCTATTTGAAAAAGCATTTCGCTCTATTGATGACAAAGTCTACCCTTCGATAGCTGTCATCTTGGGCTTGTTAATTGTGGCAGAAGGAATCTTAATGTTAAGAAATGGCAGCAAAGGGACTTCTCCAAAGTTGGCAAAAAGCAAGCGTGGTAAAAGCATCGGTGTCCATGAAGTAAAACGAGTGTGGCTTTTGCCGTTATTTATGTTGATACCAGGCAGTGCCCTTCAGCTTCCATTTGATTGGTGGCCAGTATTCCATTTAGGTGCAAAGGAATATTCGCTTGTTCTCGTCCCATTTGCCATCGGATTCAGCCAGCAAGTTAAAGGCATGCTGCCAAGTGAAGCTATTAAACTTCACGCGCGGCAAGTAATCGTTCTTGGAGCTCTGGTGACACTTGTTTCAGCTGCAGGTTATTGGGTTCCGATTACGGCCATCATCGCAGCAGCGATCGCGTTAATAGGCCGTGAATTCTTAACATTAATAGCCTATTTAAAAGATGAAAATCGTCCCTTTTATTTTTCGAAAAAGAATCATGGTGTGATGATTATTGGGATTATCCCAGAATCGCCCGCTGGAAAAATGGGCTTACAGGTGGGGGAAATCATTACGAAGGTGAATGGAGTACAGGTTCACGACGAAACTACCTTCTACGAAGCACTCCAGAAAAACCGTGCCCATTGTAAACTGGATGTTCATGATACAAAGGGTGAGATCCGTTTCGTCCAACGGGCTCTGTTTGAGGGGGATCACCATGAACTCGGAATCCTTTTTGTACAGGATAAACGGGAGTTTGATAAGATGATTGGGTAATGAAATTTTTAAAAATAAGCTGGTTCCAATCATAGTTGACCTTTTTTCAGTAAAAGGGATTTTGAGGAACTATACTAAAATTTAGAGGGCACTTCCGCAAAAAGATCTTAACCATTCTATATATATTCTTCAACAAAAGGGCGCATTCTCCAAACAGAGAATGTGCCTATTAATGTTTAGGATCAGATTGTTGAATAACGATTAGTAAGAGAAATAGAGATTGTGAAAAACCATACTTGAACTAACGATACAGTTGGCATAACAAGGAACTGTTAAAAATAGGCATAAGAAAGGGAAAATGCCTTTCTTTTATTATTTGTCTCAGAACCACTATTGTTAGATACTGCCACGAAAGATTGCAACTTAATTTTTATAATATATAACCTTCCACTAAAAACACAGCCACACAAGCGAACAGGGATACACGAAACAAACTTGCACCATTATAAGCTAATATTACTGCAACAACTAATCCAATAAGTGCTGAGATGGGAGATGCAGTAGCAGAGAGTATTGCAGGAAAAATCATGACAGACAATGTAATATATGGGACATAGTATAAAAAAGATTGGATATAGGTATTTTTAATTTCTTTTCGTATCAATGTTAGTGGCAACACACGAACCAGATAAGTTACTACTGCCATAACAAGCAAATAGAAATAGACTCTATTCATTCGCTACTTCCCCCTTTAATGGAAACAAGAAAGCAGCCCCGCCTGCAATAACAAAGGTTAGTATAACAATCTTTAAACCTGATGAAATACTTTCTAAACCTGGTATCACATTAAAAAGAAAACTTACGAACATAGAAAGCAAGATGAGTAGAGTTAAGATAATATTCCCTTTCGCTGGTGGTATAATAACAGCAAGTAACATACCATATAATGCAATGCTTAATGCACTTATCATATTCGAAGGTAAAATGTTTCCGCAATAGGCACCAAGGAACGTACCAAGTGTCCAACTAGGAATCGCCACACTCATAATGCCGTATGTATAAAATGGATTTAATTTTCCATTTACCGATATCGATAAACCGAATATCTCATCGGTAATTCCAAAAGCCATAATCATGCGATGAATAAGTGATGTTTGTGCGTCTACTTTTTGAGACAATGCTGCTGACATGAGAAAGTAGCGGGAATTGATAATCAATTGAGTCGCTGCAACTTCCATAAGGAGTGCAGATGTCTGCATTAATGTAATGCCAGCAAATTGTCCAGCCGATGTTAGATTTGTTAATGAAATCAGAGATGATTCTCCCGATGTAAGTCCAGCTTTCGTTGCTAAAATGCCAAAACTAAACGATACGGCAAGGTAACCAAATGCAATTGGCAGCCCGTCTTTTAGCCCTTTTCTCCATAATTGCCCTCT
>NZ_JBALNY010000058.1:20694-29041 GCF_036962145.1 Bacillus sp. JJ1764
TTATAATATTAGTATTAGAAAAACTTATATAAGAGGGCGATTATGAATCGGTATGAAATTTTTTTAAAAGTACTAGAAAAAGGGAGTTTTTCAAAGGCTGCACAAGAGCTCGATTATACACAATCAGCCGTTAGTCAAATGATTCATTCCATTGAGGAGGAACTATCAACCACGTTAATCTTTCGGTCCCGAAAAGGAATTAGTCTGACTCCAGACGGGGAGCAATTTTTACCATATATTCGAAACGTCTGCTATGCCCATAGAGAATTGGCCGAGAAAAGCAAGGAAATGCGAGGATTAGAGAACAGTAGTATTCGAATTGGGACATTTTCTAGCGTGTCTAGTAATTGGTTGCCCATTTTTTTGAAAGATTTTAAGAAAATCTATTCTTCTGTCCACTTTCACCTGCAACAAGGGGAATACAAGAGCATTGTTCAATACATAAAAGAAGGAAGTGTTGATTTTGGATTTGTAAATCCTGATGCAGTAACAGACTTAGAAACGATTCCACTGACAACCGATGAGATGCTTGCTGTGTTACCTTTGAACCATCCACTTAAAGATAGGGAATCTGTTTCAGTTTATGACTTAGTAAATGAACCGTTTATTTTACTAGATGAAGGAGACTTAAGCGAACCATTAGAAATATTTAAGCAGAAAGGATTATCCCCAAATCTACAATATCGGGTGCATGATGATTATACGATTATGTCCATGGTGGAAAATGGATTAGGGATCTCAATTTTACCAGAGTTTGTACTGAATAAAGTGAACTATCAACTTGTCGTAAAACGAATTGAACCCTCTATTAGGCGGACAATCGGAATAGCCTTTAAAAATAGAAAAACATTACCGATATCTAGCAGGTACTTTATTGATTTTCTTGTTAAAAGATTTCAAGAGCAAGGGTAATTAAGTTTTAGGCACAAGTAGTATTTGCAATTTTACGTTATTCTTCATCCTAAATGGAAAAAATTATAAATATTGTTTTTGTTGATACAAGAGTTTTAATATAATTGAACCTAACAAGTATTGATGAGGGGAGATAAAGTGTCTTCAAGAAAGATTGTCATTATAGCAGATTTATCATTATTAGGAATTGCGCTTGCCTGGGGTTACATATTTGTTCTAACAAAAGACCTATTGAATGAAATTTCTCCGTTGTTTCTGAATGCTGGGCGATTTCTTTTTTCGGCCATGATTTTGTGGATTTTTAAACAGAAGAATGTTAGAAAAGCAGGTTGGGATGTTTGGAAAAAGGGAGTGCTCTGCGGGCTGCCATTATGGTTGGCGTTTACTTTACAAACCTTCGGGATTGAAAATACAACTCCGGGAAAAGCAGGAGTTCTTACAGGGACTGTCATTATCATAGTTCCTTTCCTGTATTTCGTGTTTTCAAAAGTGGCCATACAAAAAGGAGTCATCATTGGCTGCCTGTTAACGTTCGGGGGATTAGCCATACTTTCATGGGATGGAGGTTCGATGAAAGGGAATATCGGAGACCTTCTGGTGCTTTTATGTGCCGTATTCTTTGCCATTCATATTTTAGCAGTTGACCGAGTGTATGAACAAAGTGATTCCATTGATTCTTTTGTTTTCATCATGATTCAGCTTTTGGTCGCTGGAGTGATGAGTGTTCCGTTTGCCTTTTTGCTAGAGCCTTTACCAAGTTCTCTAAGCTCGTATGGATGGTTTGCTTTTGGATTCGATACCCTTATTGGAACATTGCTTGCATACATTGTTCAAATAAAAGCTCAACAGTATTCCCCGCCAACCCATGTTAGCTTGCTACTTTCCCTCGAATCGTTTTTTGCTTTTTTATTTTCTTGGTTGTTATGGGGAGAAGTATTGACAAGGAATGTTCTGATTGGGGTATCCCTTATTTTACTAGGCGTTTTTATGACTGAACTGCTCAATATTTTAAGACCTATAAGAAAATCGAATATGGAAAGCGAAGCTCCTTAATGGAGCTATTCAAGATCAATGAAAGACTATTGTAAAACTGTACAATAGTCTTTATTTATGTAACTGTCACTTTGAAACTAGCCTTTTTATGGAAATGTTGAAAAAATGTCAATAAAAGTGACGTTTAACTAGCTTATAATTAGTATAGACTAATAGGTTAAGTTCATACGTTTGTTGACAAATTGTCAACATTTATTTATATTTTATTATGATGATTATGTACTTTTACACTCTATGAATTACAGTAATTATTAAAATAATAGGCTCTGTTAAACTGACTGTTGATTTCCGCTCCAATCAACAGAGTGTAAAAAATAAACACGTTCTTTAACACAGCCAAATAATAAAAAATTTGGAAGGAAAGCGGAGATGTCTGAGGGAAAAATGAATCGTAATCTTGGCTTGTTTCTGAAAAAGGTATTACATGAACGTTCGTTATCTATGCGGAAGCTTAGTGAGCTTACGGAAATTGATCCTGCTACCATTTCAAGGATTATTAACGGGAAGCGCAAAGCAAATATTGAGCATTTGCAAAAAATTGCTGACAAATTAGGAATTCCTATTTCAGAACTATTGGATGCTGCAGGTTATTCAAATGAACGGAAGATGAACATACCAGAATCAGATTTTTTTATGTCTGTTGATCATATTCAACAGTTACTTGAATCATCCAATTTACTAGATAATGATTTTAGTATTTCAAGTGTTGAGGGGCAATTAGCTCATTATGAGCAATATGTACAAACAGATGAAGGAAAAGAAAATATCCTTAAAAGTTTTAAGGAAAAGCTTAAGAAAATTGGCAGTATTGGCCCATTTATTAATCAGCTTCAGGAAATGTATGAGAAATTTCGATTCAATAAGGGAACTCCACGAGAACTAGTTTTGCTTGGTAGTGCACTAGTCTATTTTATTGTCTCGGTGGATGTTATACCAGATTATATATTTCCCGTCGGTTATATTGATGATGCCATGGCGATCCAAATTGTTACAAGATCACTATTAAAATTGTGATCATGCCATTTTTATAATAAAAATGTGGGGAAGGTAATCTATGGAAAGAATGCAAAGAAGAAAAAAGTTTAGATGGAAACGATTTATTTTGTTTATATCCTTTTTAGTTGTTTGTGGTGTGAGTGCTTATGGAGTTTATGAATACAAACAGGGTGTTTCGTTAGCTCAGGACGGAAAATGGAAAGATAAAGATAAGGAAGCGGACTCCTTTCATGGTGAGGACGTCAAATTTGGAAAGATAAATGTTCTTCTTTTGGGAAGTGACACACGTGGCGAAGAACATGCGAGAACGGATAGCATTATGATAGCCCATTATGATCAAGATACGCATCAACCCAGGTTGATCTCAATTATGAGAGATACTTATGTCGAAATTCCAGGGCATGGGAAACAGAAAATAAATGCAGCATATGCGTATGGTGGGCCAGAGCTTCTTAGACAAACCATAAAAGAAAATTTTGATATCGATATAAATTACTATGCAGTGGTTGATTTTGAAGGATTTTCTAAAATTACGGATATAGTGGCTCCAGATGGAATTGAAGTGGATGTTCCTCATGAAATGACATATGGAATTGGAACTACCATAAACCAAGGAATACAAACTTTACATGGTGATAAATTGTTAGGATATGTTCGTTATAGGCATGATAATATGAGTGATTTCGGTAGGGTGCAAAGACAACAAGAGGTGATCGGGAAACTTGAGGATCAGGCTTTAAGTGTAAGTACTTTAATAAAACTTCCTAAATTATTGGGAGTTATAGGTCCCTATGTAGAAACGAATATGGATACACCGACTATGTTGTCTTTAGGAAAAGATTTGATTTCCAACCATTCCAATGACTTAAAAACAATGAGAATTCCTGTAAATGGTTCTTTTACGAATGAACGGTTTAACAATGTTGGCGATGTGTTGAGTATCAATCTTGAACAGAATAACACAGCTATTAATAAATTTTTATCTTCGTAACATGAATAAAAATAGATACCTGGACTGGGAGATGATTAAATGTTATCAAATATTGGTGTCCCTGGGTTAATATTAATCCTGGTTGTAGCTCTTATAATTTTTGGACCAAACAAACTTCCCGAAATTGGAAGGGCGTTTGGGAAATCATTGAAAGAGTTTAAAAAAGCAACTGAAGGCATAACAGAAGATATTAAAGAAGAAATGACTAAAGAAGTAAACTCAGACGATAAAAAACAGAAATAAAAAAATAAAAGCCTTTTTAGGTTTAAATGCAAGATGTAATAGAGCATCTTGCATTTTCTAATTCAGGCTACTATAAAAATGGTTATTACGAGGACACTGGAAAAAATATTCTCCTAAAGATAAGGTTTAGGATATTTAGTATGATTGGCAGGCGTATTAACTTTGACAAATAGAGAAGCTAGTTTAATGGATCATCTCGATGAACTACGAAAAAGAATCATCATAACTGCAGTAGCTTTCATTCTGTTTCTTGGTTTGGGATTGGTTTATGTGAAAGATATTTATCATTTTTTTATGGGGAATCTCGGCTATAAACTAATGATTTTAGGACCCAGTGATATTATGTGGATTTATTTTCATTTAGCTGCAGTAGTTGCTATAGCCGGAACAATCCCAATAGCAGCATGGCAAATCTGGTTATTTGTAAAACCTGCTTTAAAACCATTGGAAAGAAAAATTACTTTGGCATATATCCCAGCCTTTTTCTTTCTTTTCATTGGAGGATTGGCATTTGGTTATTTTATGATTTTCCCTAATATCATGAACTTCCTGATCAATTTGGGGAATGATTTAATGATAACTTCCTTTACGGCAGATAAATATTTTAGTTTTTTAATTAACATGACGTTACCTTTCGGTGTAGCGTTTGAATTACCGCTTGTCTCCATGTTTTTGACAACTTTAGGGTTTGTTAATCCATACAAAATCGGTAAACTTAGAAAATATGCCTATTTGATTCTGGTGATTATTGCCTCTATGATTTCTCCACCAGAATTTTTTTCTCATATTTCTGTCTCAATTCCATTGATTCTTATTTATGAAATAAGCATGTTGCTATCAAAAATAGTGTATAACCGAAAACAAAAAGCCCTTCAATCAGTGGAATAACATTTAGTTGCCTATTTGCTCCTTTAGAAACATGTATCGATACCGCTATTAAACAATGTTTTTCATTTTATTTTCTTCAATAACGGTGGAATAATGCTGAAGAAGGTGCTTAAAGATGGTTTCCCAATTTTGTGCGAGTGCATATCTTCTTCCTGCCAATCCCATTTGTTCACGTAGGGATTCATTTAATAATAGTTTCTGAATGGCATTGGCAAATTCGGCGGGATCCCCTGGTGTGCACAGTTCCCCTGTTACCCCTGGATTGATAATGTTTTTTACTCCTCCGGAATTGGCGCATATAGCCGGTGTGCCGCTGGCAAGTGCTTCGAGTACCACATTTCCAAATGTTTCAGTAGGAGAGGGAAAGACAAACAGGTCTGAGGATGAATAAATCTTTGCCAACTCTTCACCGGCTATATAGCCGGTGAATTTCATATTTGCCGGAGCTGCCTTTTCAAGCTCTTTCCTTTCGGGGCCATCACCAATAACCAGCCATTGAACATGGTCATTGATTTCAGACGGCAAAGCTTTTGCTGCCGATAGTAGAGTTTTTACATCCTTTTCAGGTGCCAATCTTCCTACATAGGTCAGAAGGAATTTTTTCGATATTCCTAATTGTTTACGAACATCACTTTTTTCATAAAATGGATGAAATGTATCGGAATCAACCCCCCTAGGCCATATTTCCAAGTTCGTATATCCCCGATCCTTTAATTGGTTTAATGTCTCTTGGGATGGAACAAATAGTTTTTTACAAGAGCGATAGAACCAGTTCATGTATGTCCAGAGAGAAGTGGAGAGGAAGGAAAGACGATAGAATTGTAAATAATAATCGAAATCAGTATGATAAGAACCGACCAGAGGAATCTTAAACTTTTTGGAAAAATACAAACCGCTTAAACCGATATTAAATGGTGTAGCTACATGAATAAGATCGGGTGCAAACTTTTGTATTTCCGTTTTGACCATTGCTGGTTTTGGCAGGGCCAGACGGCATTCAGGGTAAAGAAAAAATGGAAAGCTATTAAAATAAAGGGTATGTTTTGAATCGGATGGCAGGGTAGCGGGATTCGGTGCAAAAATCCTATAGGGAATATGTTGCTGGTCCAAGAAAGATGCATATCTTTTAAGAGTTCGTGCAACCCCATTTATGTCAGGATAAAAGGTATCTGTGAAAATGGCAATTCTCATTATTTCACATCCTGTCACTTTTTCTATTCATGCTAACCAGCTAAAGCACGATAATCCCATGCAAGAACCCAATACTGCCCCAGCCAGAACATCTGAGGGGTAATGAAGACCTAAATATATTCTGGAAATGCCTACCCCGATGGCCAGAGGTATAAGTGCAAACGAAAGAAATGGAGCAAAGATGATGAATGGCAGGACCATAGAAAATATGGCTGTAGTATGTCCAGATGGGAAAGAATGGTCCGTTAATGGATTTTCTGGGAATCTTGTATTGGATATTAGTAAATAAGGCCTTTTTCTGGGGAATGCTAATTTACATAATTGTACGGGAATATGGCTGATTGAAAGGGCTAGAGTGCTAGAAAATGCAGTCACTTTCATTTCGTTTGTGGAAAAAGCGATTAGAATCAATGCAGTTGCAATTGAAAAGTATACTCCACCCAAGTTGGTAATGGTGCGAAAGAATAGGTTTAAGTATTTTCGATCAAAATGGCGATTGATTAGCTGAAAGATACGACAATCAGCTGCGTAAAAAAACTCCATCCATCTCATTGATTTGTCCCCAATACAAAATGATTTTCTATGATGCTATTTGGCAGGTTTTTAAGGTTTATTGGTGGTCTGCCAATTGAAATATAAATAATCGAATGTTTCTCTATTTCTTTTAAAGAAAAACAATTCCTGCCATCAATAATAATAGGGTTACACATATACGATTCATAATCGGCTAATGGAAGATGTTTTATTTGATCCCACTCCGTTGCAATAATGGCTAATTCCGCACCCAGCAGGGCATAGCGGATATTTGTTTCATATTCGATTGTTTTTCCAAATATTTTTATGGCATTGGGAATGGCAACGGGGTCATACGTAGTCACACTGGCTCCTTCATCCAATAACTCCTGAATGATTTTTAAAGATGCCGCTTCTCTCATATCATCCGTTCCTGGCTTATAAGAAAGTCCAAGCACTGAAACTCTTTTCCCGTTTAAACTTCCAATTGTCATTTTTGCCTTTTGAACAGCCAATGATTGCTGCTTGTTATTGACTTTGATCACGGAGTTCAAAATTTCAAATTGGTAATCCAAATTGGCTGCTAAATGAACAAGAGCTTTTGTATCCTTTGGAAAGCATGAACCGCCATAGCCAAAGCCAGCCTTAAGAAATTGGGGGCCAATCCGGCAATCCTTCCCGATTCCTTTGGCAACATCCTCGATCGTTGCCCCCACTTTTTCACAGATATGGGCGATTTCATTTATAAAGGTAATTTTTGTGGCTAGGAATGCATTGGAAGCATACTTAATCATTTCTGCACTTCTTACATCTGTTTTAAAGATTGGAATATTTAATGGCTGATAGATTTGTTCCAAGACTGTGACCTCTTCAGGATGTTCCGTACCGATAACAATGCGGTCAGCGTGAAAGAAATCATGAATTGCAGTACCTTCACGAAGAAATTCCGGATTTGAGACCACCTCCGCTTGGATCGATGGAGGTTTATTACATTCAATAATTTGTTTAATTTTATCATTCGTTCCTACAGGTACTGTGCTCTTTGTGCAAATTACCACATCGTTTTGGAGGTGATCGGTCATAGTACAGACAGCAGTATAAAGGTATTCGAGGTTGACCGAACCATCTGGATGTTCAGGAGTCCCAACTGCAATAAAGATGACTTCGGCATTAGAATAGGCATAGTCAGGATTTGTGGTGAAATGGAGATGACCGGAATGCAGTTTTTTTTCTAATAAAGAATGAAGGCCAGGTTCGAAAATGGGAGGACGCCCCTTTCGAAGCATACTAATTTTTTCCTCTTCAATGTCAATGCATGTTACGTTATGGCCTAATTCAGCTAAGCAAGCACTTGTTACCAACCCTACGTAACCTGCCCCTGCAACTGTAATCTGCATCCAATCCCTCCCAAATGGTTTGTTTACTTTATTGTATTAGATTAAGTGGCGATTTTTCATAAAGAACATGTAAAGTATTTAAAGAGTTTGTATAGGACTACTATTTAAAGAGTAAAGCCGGTTTAAGGATCAATAAACCGGCTTTACAAAAAGGCTCTGTTAA
>NZ_JBALNY010000058.1:29239-29381 GCF_036962145.1 Bacillus sp. JJ1764
GCCTACAAAAAAGTAAATGGTTTAATCATCTAATTTGTATCCAATTCCGCGAACGGTTTTGAAATAAATGGGTGCCCCGCTATCCTCTTCTATTTTGGTTCTTAGATGGGAGATATGTACATCTACAATTCTTGTACCACAG
>NZ_JBALNY010000059.1:0-13045 GCF_036962145.1 Bacillus sp. JJ1764
GTTTATGCTAAAACATATTAGACAAACTAAATAGTGATATTTATTTATGGTTAATTCAATAATTAATAATTGGTTACTTAAGAGATTAAAATATATATTATTTTAATAATAAAAAGCTCTTATACATGTTGTTGTACATGGGTAAGAGCTTTGATTTTTAAAGGAGCATTCCTGTTATAAGAATATTCGGGAACTTGAACAAAAAGGGCTCTCTTGGTATGATGCGGGGTGTTCTTCTATATAAAAATATGAAAAACCTCATTTAGATGCGTTACGGTGAACCGTACCATAAGTAAAATGAGGTTTATTTGCTTAATAGAAATAATTAATTTTAAAACCTTATTTTTATCATCTTGCGGCTTACTAACTTTTGTATCAGAATTAAATAACCCAACAATGAGACTTTGCATGAATAGTGTAATTTCATTAAAGTTTTTGGCTTTGTGTTGACCTTAAATCCTAATGTAGGCAAAAATCCCCCCCTTATCTTTTAAAGTAAGGGGGATTCAAGGTATTGCTGTTACACTATTTTATTTAATTGCTTTGCTCACTTTTAACTTCTTTCCTTTGATAGTCGCATTCTCCATGGCTTGTAGAACTAATGAACCCTTTCCGTTTAGAATATCAACATAGGACATATGATCCTGTATGGTTATAATACCAATATCATCTGCTGTGACTCCAGGGATTTTTGCGATCGTTCCGACGAAATCAACAGCACGAATTTTCTTCTTTTTTCCGCCGTTGAAATGGAGTTTCATAATACCTTGATTGATCCTGGCTGTTTTATTATTTTTAACAACTCTTCTTGCGCCAAGTTTTTCTTCAAAAGCAGCTTTTCCACCAGCCACTTCTTCATCACTAGGAGCCTCTATAGTAGGGATCTCAAAGCCGATGTATTTTTCAATTGCTTTCATGAACTTGCCTTCAAGAGGTGTCGAAAACGTAATGGCTTTTCCTCTATTTCCGGCACGGCCAGTTCTCCCAGTTCGGTGTACATAGCTCTCTTTTTCCATAGGGACGTCATAATTGATGACAAGTGTCACATTATCAATATCAATACCTCTGGCAGCCAAGGGAGGAGTTCTTTACGTGGGACATTTTTCATAGCCCTTACATTACCTGTACGAAATAATTATATGTTAGATTGACTAATTTTGGCGGGTGCGGATTAGCATAGTAGTTAAAAGTAACTAGTGGTTAAATAATCAATAAATTATTGTTAAATTCAAAAATAAACTTATTTTCGCAATACTCTTGCATAAAAAATCTAGTTAAATAGTTGTCTTCCCAATAAATACAGTTGTATTTCTGAGGAGGACAAAATATAATAGAATAATAATTAAGATAACAAGATAAGCAGGAGACAAATAGTAGGAAGAAGTGAACAAAGTGGAAAATGAGGAATTGAAGAGAGGCTTGAAATCGCGTCATATTCAGATGATTGCGTTGGGCGGTACAATCGGTGTCGGATTATTTATGGGTTCATCAAGTACAATTCAATGGACGGGTCCGTCTGTACTACTTGCCTATATCATTGCAGGAATTTTTATCTTTTTTATTATGAGGGCAATGGGAGAAATGTTATATATAGAGCCTAGCACGGGCTCTTTCGCAACCTTCGGCTATAAGTATATCCATCCAATAGCAGGGTATTTAACGGCATGGAGCAACTGGTTTCAATGGGTTATTGTAGGGATGTCAGAAATTATTGCTGTTGGGGCATATATGCAGTATTGGTTCCCGCATCTCCCTGCTTGGATTCCGGGTTTAGTTGCCTTTGCGATTCTTGGTGCAGCCAACTTAATTTCGGTTAAATCATTTGGTGAATTTGAATTTTGGTTTTCGTTGATAAAAGTGGTCACTATTTTAGTCATGATCGTTGCTGGATTTGGTCTCATTTTCTTCGGAATTGGCAATGGAGGAACCCCAACTGGGCTTTCAAACCTTTGGGAACATGGCGGCTTCTTTACAGGCGGCTGGTCAGGATTCTTTTTTGCTCTTTCACTTGTAATTGGTGCATATCAAGGTGTCGAATTAATCGGGATTACAGCCGGTGAAGCAGAAGATCCACAAAGAACATTAACAAAAGCAACCCAAAGCATTATTTGGCGGATTTTAATTTTTTACATTGGGGCAATCTTTGTGATTGTGACCGTTTATCCATGGAACCAACTACATGCAATTGGCAGTCCGTTTGTTGCAACCTTTGCCAAATTTGGAATTACAGCGGCAGCCGGAATTATTAACTTTGTTGTCATCACTTCGGCAATGTCCGGATGTAACAGCGGGATTTACAGTGCAGGCCGAATGCTTTACACATTAGGTGTAAATGGACAAGCACCAAAAATCTTTACGAAACTATCTTCTAATGGGGTACCCCTTTTAAGTACGATCGGTGTACTGATTGGTTTGGCAGTGGGTATCATTTTAAGCTATATTGCACCAAAAAATTTATTCGTCTATGTATATAGTGCAAGTGTACTTCCGGGGATGATTCCGTGGTTTGTAATTTTGATCAGCCAAATTCAATTCAGAAAAGTGAAGGGGGACAAAATGGATAGTCATCCATTCAAAATGCCTTTTGCCCCTGTATCAAACTACCTGACAATCGCTTTTCTGGTTCTAATATTAATAGGAATGTGGTTTAACCAAGATACCCGTGTGTCGCTTGTTGTAGGGATTGTTTTTCTGGCACTTGTTTCCATCAGTTATTACGTCTTTGGTATTGGCAAGCGTACAGAGGGAGCTGTCCAAACCAAACGGGTTTCTTAAGAATTATTAAAAAAATAATATGTTTATCAACAGGGGCAGTCGCAATCATCATGCCCCTGTTTTTATTGTGAAACAAATAATATGGAATCCTATGACATGTTGTTGCTAAAAGATGACCAAGAAAAAACATTCGTCTTTGTATGAAGGTCAATCCGCTTCAGTTATTTTAAAACAGGCTGGAATAAAAGCAGAAACTGGACTCACAAAACAAGAAAATACCAGGGAAAATTATTAAATTTAGTAAACATCAGGGATGGCTATGCTCGCTTCACACGATATCGAATTAACAACGTTGGCGACTGAATTTACGAACTATCATTTTCGCGAGTCAGTCCAAGAGGATTGTGTAAAATTTGACTATAAAATTCATCCTGGACCTTCCACAACGAAAAATGCCATTAAATTGCTTGAACAAATGGAATACCCGTTCTCCGTCACAGAATTAGCTTATTCATTAGCTGTAAGGTTTGAAGAAAAAGGGGAATGGAATGTTCAACCAGTAAAAAACAAATAACCAAGATCTTTGGTTGATGACGTATAAAACATAAGAATGAGGAGAATGAAGATGTCTATATATGTTGACGATCATTCTCAACTTTTATATACTGTGACCATATCATTCTATAAAAATGAAGCACAAAATGGGGAACACCACCGAAAGGGTGTTAGTCCGTTTTGTGCTTTTTTTATGGAAAAATTTAGGAGGGATGAAAAATGAGAGTAAATGGTAGTAGTGTAGACCTAGAAAAAAAGCAAACTTTATTTGATTTTCTAACAGCTCGAAAATACGATTTTGCCAGAATTGCAGTAGAACGTAATGGAGAAATCGTTCCGAAAGCAGACTATAAGAATATTTTTCTTGAAGATGAAGATAAATTAGAAATTGTTCAATTTGTTGGAGGAGGTTGAACAATGAAAATTACGCTAAATGGCAAAGAAACGGAAACCGAGTGTCAGACTGCATTTGAATTACGTGAAAAAAGTGGAGAGCCAACAGATATTGTTATTTTAAATGGTTTCCAAATAGACAAAGATTGCAAAATAGCCGAGAATGACATCCTAACGATCATTCGTAAAGGGATTATGCCGGGCGAGGAAGAGCTTGAGAGCATGATGGTAGCAAGACACACTCCACATGTGCATCAAAAATTAAAAGAAGGTAAGGTTGCTATCGCTGGTTTGGGAGGTCTTGGATCAAATATTGCCATCATGTTAGCCAGAATTGGTGTAGGACAGCTTCTATTGGTCGATTTTGATATCGTTGAACCAAGTAATTTGAATCGGCAAAGCTATTATATAAGACATTTAGGCTTGCCAAAAACGATTGCACTTAAGGAACAGATAAAAGAAATTAATCCCTTTATTAAAATCAATATAAAAACGATAAAGATCACCGAGGAGAATATAAAGGATCTCTTTAGCGGTTATGACATTATTTGTGAATCATTTGATAAACCAGATCAGAAATCTATGCTTGTGAATACCGCTTTGGAGCAGCTTCCTCATACTAAAATTGTATCTGCTTCCGGGATGGCGGGCTATGACAGCTCGAATTTAATTAAAACAACTAGACCAATGAAAAACTTATACCTCTGCGGTGATTTGGAAAATGCGGCAAGAGTAGGTAAGGGATTAATGGCCCCAAGAGTGCAGATCTGTGCCGGCCATCAAGCAAATATGATTCTACGATTACTGGTAGGAATTGAAGAAATCTAGGGAGGGTATTGAAAATGACTGATACGTTAATTATTGGTGGATATGAATTTCAATCAAGATTTATCTTAGGCTCAGGGAAATTTTCGTTAGAAATGATGAAAGCAGTGATTGAGCATGGGGAAGCAGAAATCGTCACCCTTGCTCTTAGGAGAGCAAATGCTGGCGGAGAAGAAAATATATTAGATTATATTCCGAATAACATTACCTTACTGCCAAACACATCAGGGGCAAGAAATGCTGAGGAGGCAGTAAGAATCGCCCGTTTATCAAGGGAACTAGGTTGTGGTGATTTTGTAAAACTAGAAGTCATTCGGGATTCGAAATATTTATTGCCAGATAATTACGAAACGATCAAAGCAACCGAAATACTTGCAAAAGAAGGATTTATCGTCATGCCTTATATGTATCCTGATTTATATGCGGCAAGATCTTTAGTCAATTCCGGTGCAGCTGCAGTCATGCCTTTAGGTGCCCCAATTGGAAGCAACAAAGGGCTTTGCACAAAAGCGTTTATTCAAATTTTAGTTGATGAAATCCATTTACCTATTATTGTCGATGCCGGTATTGGCCGTCCATCACAGGCATGTGAAGCAATGGAAATGGGTGTTGATGCCATTATGTGCAATACAGCAATTGCAACTGCTAATGATGTGGCGCTTATGTCAAAAGCATTCAAGCATGCGATTGAAGCAGGGCGTTCAGCATACCTTGCAGGCTTGGGGCGCGTTTTACCATTCAAGGCAGAGGCATCAAGTCCTTTGACTGGATTTTTGGAGGACTAAGGATGTTACGAAAAAAAACAGATCATATGGAATACTTGGATGGGATGGAAGTCATTGAGTCTAATCTTATGGAAAAAGTCTTGGTAGCTGTAAAAGAATATGATTATGATCGTTTTTCAAGTAGAGATGTTGAAAAAGCCTTAAGTAAGGAACTGCTATCCATGGAAGATTATGCTGCCATTTTATCTCCTGCTGCCCTGCCCTATTTAGAAGATATGGCAAAAAAAGCAATGGAAGAGACTAGGAAGCATTTTGGAAATTCTATTAGTCTATTTACACCATTATACATTGCGAATTATTGCGAGAATCAATGTGTTTATTGTGGGTTTAAAGCAACAAACAAAATTCATCGGGCAACACTTTCATTTCAAGAAGCAGAAAATGAACTAAAAGCGATTGCATCCACTGGTTTAAAAGAAATTCTATTACTCACCGGTGAATCAAGATATAAATCCGACCTTGAATACATTGGCGAAACTATTAAATTGGCAACGAAGTATTTTCCAACCATCGGGATTGAAATCTATCCTTTAAACACGGAAGAATATGCCTTTTTACGTCACTGTGGTGCGGATTTTGTTTCTGTTTATCAAGAGACCTATAATACGGACACGTATGAAAAGGTACATTTATGGGGTTCTAAACGTGTTTTCCCTTACCGTTTTCATGCCCAAGAACGTGCCTTACTTGGAGGAATGCGTGGAGTGGCTTTTGGTGCCCTGCTTGGATTGGATGACTTTCGAAAGGATGCATTTGCAGCGGGGGTTCATGCCCATCTCATTCAACAAAAATATCCGCATGCAGAGATTTCATTCTCTACTCCAAGATTAAGGCCATATAAAAATAATGCAGAAAATGGTCCAAAAGATGTGCATGAAAAACAACTTTTACAGGTTATGCTCGCCTATCGCCTGCTGATGCCATATGCGGGGATTACCATTTCCACAAGAGAGAGATCAGGATTTCGTGATCATGTAATCGGAATGGCTGCAACAAAAATGTCAGCAGGTGTCAGTGTTGGGGTGGGTGGACATAGTGAAGAGCAAAAAGGTGATGAACAATTTGAAATTTCAGATGAACGAAGTGTAAGTGAAGTTCATCAAATGATTCTTTCCAAAGGGCTTCAGCCTGTCTATACAGATTATATTAGAGTGTAGGTGAACAGGGATGCTCATTTTTGTTACCAATCGAAAGCTTTGTAAAGATGACTTTTTGAATCGAATCCACCAATTAGCCAAAGGAAAGCCTCATGCTATCATGCTAAGAGAAAAAGATATAAGTCTTAAAGAATACGAAGAACTGGCCATAAAAATTAACCATATTTGTGAAGTACATCAAGTTCCACTCATTATTAATCAAATTATTTCAGTTGCAGCAAAACTAAAACAACGAAATATTCATTTATCAATGGAAAATTTACGAAAATATAAATACGATTTACTTCCCTTTCTTCAAATAGGGGCTTCTGTCCATTCAGTTGATGAAGCAATTGAAGCTCAAGATTTGGGTGCTTCCTACTTAATAGCAGGCCATATTTTTTCGACAGATTGTAAAAAGGGAGTACCTCCGAGAGGTCTCCCATTTCTAAAAGAGGTATGTGATTCCGTTTCGATTCCTGTATTCGCGATCGGAGGAATAACAACGGACAAACTAAAGGATGTAGCGATGACCGGTGCAAAAGGTGTATGTATCATGTCAGAGGCAATGACATGTCTAAATCCGGAAGAACTTGTCAACCATTTTCATATGTGAGGATTCCTAAAATGGATTTGTTTTTCCTAGAAAAAAAGGTAGTATTAAAGGATACCAATTTCACAAGGAGAATTTGAAAACGATGAGTAATTTGCCTAATTGCCCGAAATGTAATTCTGAATATACGTATGAGGATGGGATAATGTTAGTTTGCCCCAATTGTGGTTATGAGTGGTCGTTAACTCACGAATCGGGGGGCGAAGATCAGAGGACGTTCAAAGATGCAAATGGGAATGTTTTGAACGATGGGGATACGATTACAGTCATTAAAGACCTTAAAGTAAAAGGAAGTTCATCCGTAATAAAACAAGGTACTAAAGTAAAAAATATCCGTTTGGTTGATGGAGACCATGATATTGATTGTAAAATTGATGGGTTTGGTGCAATGAAATTAAAATCAGAGTTTGTAAAAAAAATATAAATAGGATTTTAATGTAATTGAGCCAAAAAACTTTTTATTATATTTTCTTTTAGGGAGTGAAACCTCATTTAAACTGTATCATAAGTAAATGAGGTTTTTTGTTTTCCATTAGTAAAGTACTATTACTCATAAAATGGTTGAAATATTTTTGATACTTAAGAATCATAAATGAATCATTTGATTGACTTTATTGTAAGGCCGGTGTAATGTAAATATAAAATTTATAGGAAGACCCACTAGGGGAGCCATTTTTGGCTGAGACAGAGTTACTCTGGACCCTTTGAACCTGATCTAGTTCATACTAGCGTAGGAAAGTGGAGACCGTGCACGGGTATATTTACAATTATTCTGCCGCTCCATTTTTGGAGCGGTTTTTTGTTTTTTAACAGTGAATCGCTCCATTTAAAGTCTTCCCAATATAACCAAAAGGGGGAAATATTTATGAGTTTTTCAGCGGAATTGAGAAAAGAGGCAAATCCAATCTTTGAAGCAATTTTTGAACATCCTTTTGTGCAAGGTATTGCCAAGGGTGATTTAAGAAAGGAACAGCTTATTCATTATGTCAAACAGGATTTTGAATACTTGAATTCCTTTATCAGAATCTATGGAATGGCCATAGCAAAATGTGAGAAACGTGAAGATATGGAGATGTTTAATAAGCAAATCTCATTTATATTAAACAGCGAAATCCATCCACACCATAACTTTTGTCAGGTAGCGGGTGTTCAATATGAGGAACTGCAAGGATTTCCACTAACTCCATCTGCACTTCATTACATACGTCATATGCTGACCATTGCTCATGAAGGTACATTAGGGGAAATCTTGTCTGTTTTATTGCCATGTCCATGGACTTATTGGGAAATTGGAAAGAGATTATTAAGTGAAATTAACCCGGATTGCTCTCATCCCTATTATGAATGGATTCAGTTTTATGGTAATCGGACAGATTCTATTACAACTAAATTTTGTGAACGAATAGATGAATGGGCTTTGGAAGCAACGGAGAAAGAAAAAGCAAAGATGAAAGAACATTTCTTAATTAGTTGTCAGCTTGAATATATGTTTTGGGATATGGCCTATAAACTTGAGGAGTGGCCAGTAAAAATGGAGGCAGTAAAAAGATGAATTGGAAGATGAAAGAAGTAGTGCTAACAGTTATTTTATCAGTTGCCTGCGGAGTTATTTACTTAGGATGGTCGACTCTTTGGATCCCGATTTCTGCTTTAGTAGGACCTGTCGGTGCAGGTTTTATGTTTGGGATTTGGGTGATTGCTAGTCCAATAGTAGCCTATATTATTCGTAAACCAGGTGCCGCTTTTATTGCCGAGGTTGCAGCAGCTGCTGTTGAGTTATTAACGGGAAGTCATTTTGGTCTTTCAGCCTTGTTAGTAGGAGTGTTTCAAGGGATTGGGTCTGAAATTGCTTTTGCCCTATTTAGATACAAGCGCTACGACCTCGTTACGTTAATGCTATCTGGTGCTCTAGCAGCAATTGTCGGGATGGGGTATAACATATTGGCTAATGGGTTTGGATTCTACACCACAGGCGTATTTTTTACAACGTTAGGAATACATGTGATCAGCGGAATCATTCTTGGTGGTTGGTTAGCAAAGGTAATAGTAGATGCATTGGCTAAAACAGGTGTTTTAGAGCAATATGCCTTGATGAAGGAAAAAAGAAAAAAGGATGACATTCATGGAAAAATTTCTGGGATGTAGGAATCTTTCTATTCGCTTCTACAATCGTTTTGAAAAGATCCTTAATGATATGACGTTATCCATTAATAAGGGAGAAAAAGTTTTAATATTAGGCCCTAGTGGGAGTGGAAAATCTACATTGATTTCTGCTCTTGCAGGGATTATTCCTGAGCATGTTGAGGCAGAAGTAAATGGTGAAGTGTTTCTTAGGAGTCAGACAGGTGTTATGTTTCAAGATCCGGACACTCAATTTTGTATGCTTCGTGTTGATGAAGAAATTGCTTTTAGTCTTGAAAATAAATCTATTCCTCGGAGTCAAATGGACCCAATCATTTTGGATGTAATGGATAAAGTAGGATTAAAGGTTGATAGGAAAACACCCATTGAAACACTCTCAGGGGGGATGAAACAAAGATTGGCATTAGCCTGTTTATTAGCATTAGAACCCGAAGTATTGTTTTTTGATGAACCGACAGCCCAATTAGACCCAGTTGGAAGAATGGAGATATTTGAATTATTGAAACAACTATCACAAATGACCAACCAAACAATGGTATTTGTTGAACATGTTCTTGACGGCTGCATCGAATGGATGGATCGGGTCATTCTGATGAATGAGCGAGGAAGCATCATAGCGGATGGGAAGCCAGAAGAAATTCTACTACATTATCATCATGAAATGGAAGAAGCAGGTGTTTGGCGCCCTAAACTATTCCCTTATAAGTGGAGGGATGTTGTGAAAAGTGACTCGCACCCACTATCTATCAATCTGTCGGAAATGTTGAAATGTAAGCCTCAAGAAAGAGTGGTTGAAAATCCTTTGATCACAACCGAAAATGTTGAAATTGGTTATGGAAAAAAGGCGATCGTGAAGGATATTGGTGTAGACATCCATAAAGGTGATTGGGTTTCTATCATCGGAGCAAATGGAAGTGGAAAAACCACTTTCTTAAAAAGTTTAATACGGTTAGAGCCAATAAAAAACGGGGAAATTCTTTTTCAAAATAGGGAACTAAAAAAATGGTCTGATCGGGAATTATTTGAAAAGGCAGGTTATGTTTTTCAAAATCCAGAGCTTCAATTTATAACGGATACAGTATTTGAGGAAATTGCTTTTGGCGGCAGACAAAGAAATTGGCAAGAAGAGGAGATTCATGCCAAAACTATTCAACTGTTACAGGAGTTTGGGTTGGAATCTTATCAGAATTCTCATCCTTTTACCTTAAGCTTAGGACAAAAACGGCGGTTAAGTGTAGCGACCATGTTATTGTTTGATCAAGCTTTATTATTACTTGATGAACCAACGTTTGGTCAGGATGAAAAAACTACTAAGGAACTTATAATGCGATTAAAGAAGAGACAGGAACAGGGAACAACCATTGTAATGGTAACTCATGATATGGATTTAGTCGATACTTGTTCTAATCAAGTCATTCTCCTGAATAAAGGAAGAGTTGCTTATCAAGGGACACCATATGAGTTATTTTCTAATCAGGAAATCATACAGGAAACGGATATTATTCCGCCGCTTCAATACCAGTTAATGCATGCAAGAAGGGAGCGGCTTTTTGTATGAAATCCAACGATTCTTTCCTCGCTTCCCTAAATCCTTCTATGAAATTACTTTCTCATTTGTTAGTTATGTTTCTGTTAATGACCATAACAAATCCAAAAGTGACGTTTGGGATATGGATACTTGGGGTATTCATTGGAATTTTTTTAGGAGGTTGGAGAATTAGGTATCTTTTAAAAAGTTTGTTACCGTACTTGGGTTTTTTTATTCTTGTATTTTGGATGATGGCGGCTTTTGGAGAAGGGGAAGAAACCATTTGGAAATGGGCCTGGTTTCATATTACAGTGGAAAGTATGAATCATGGCTTAACCATTGCAATAAGGATGTTAGGGTTTGTAACGTATGGATTGTTGTTTACCTCAACAACAGACTTGACTTTACTTATTATGAGTTTCATTCATCAATGCAAACTATCTCCTAAATGGGCTTATGGGCTATTAGCAGGGTTTCGTTTTATCCCGCTATTCCAATCTGAATTCAACCAAATGAAAATCGCTCATAAAGTGAGAGGTTATAAGCAAAAAAAAAGTTGGAAGGCTTTTATGAGATACTCATTACCATTGTTTACTCAAGGAATACGAAAGTCAGAACGAATTGCTATTGCAATGGAAGTGCGTGGTTTTACGGGGGCAAGGGATAGAACTTATTATCAAACCGCTAGAGTAGTAACAAAAGACGTGGCCTATTTACTATCTTTATTAACCGTTGTAATAGGGATTGCCATTTTTATTAAATAAAACAATAGTTTTGATGAAGTTGAATGATTTAAATGATTTTTTTAAGTAAAACAAGCCAAAAATAATAAGTAAAAAAATCTGTATATTTTTGGCTTGTTGAATTTATAAGATATAGGACACTCGGTTATAGTTTTTAATATTGATGTTAGAATACCCCTGTCTTAAAATTTTTTGACAATGCAGGTAAATAAAAACCTAAAACAAGAGAACGAAATAGAGTAAATAGGGTAAATGCAATCCATAACCCATGGTTCCCAAATATCGGAATGAGTAAGTATACTAATAAAATAAACAAAATCATAGAAATGATCATGGAATTCCTAATTTGGGCCGCTTCTGTTGCGCCAGAAAAAACTCCATTTAGGATAATCCCCCAATACCCCACGATAGGAAATAATAAAAGCCAGCCTTGATATTGTAAAATACATCGTCTGACTTCTTCTATTGAAGTAAATAGAGGATAAATAAAAGAAGAACAGATAAATAATATTGAAGATAAAAAGATTGCTGAAAGAACTCCCCACTTTGCGGACAACGCTATTGTATCTGAAAACAATTGACGATTATTTGACCCGATCGCTCTTCCAATTAATATACTACTTGCATTTCCGAAACCGCCTAAGGCGTAGGCCATAATAAAATGCAGTTGAAACAAGATGGCATTAGCAGCAAGCTCCACATCCCCCATTTGTGCTCCTTTTGAAGTAAAAAGTGTATAAACCGCTAACAAGCATATCGACCGAATAAACAAATCTCTATTTACCTTTAGCATTTTTACAAATACGGATCCTTCAAAAATGTTTTTAATTTGATGAATGGCTCTGATATCGATCAATTTCAACTTTATTAGGATGTAGATCCCCGCTAATGTTACTCCTATCTCCGCAATCAGACTTGCTGCGGCAACCCCCGCAACCCCCATATTGAAACTACTAACAAACACAACATCTAATAATATATTGATAATGTTCATTCCTATTTGCAAATAGACCGTTAATTTTATACATGATGAACCGATTAGCCATCCGAGAATCACATAACCCATCAGCGTAAAGGGGGCTCCCCAAATCCGTATATCAAAATATAATGCCGCTTGTTCAGCTACGCCAGAAGTAGGGTTAATCATCTTTAAGGCCGTCCATTTAATAGGTTCTTGTAGGAGGATAAATAATCCACCTATGGCCAGTGCGATTACCATTGGTCTTAATAAAGAGTACAGCAATTCAGCATGATTATTGGCACCGTGGGCTTGAGAGGTAAAACCAGATGTACTCACTCTTAAAAAGCCGAGCACCCAGTATAATGTATTAAATATTAGGCTGCCAACCGCCACACCACCGATAAAAATAGGATTAGGAAGCTGCCCCACTACCGCAGTGTCAACTGCTCCTAAAAACGGTGTTGTCATCTGGGATAGAATAATAGGTAAGGCTAAAACCATGTATTGTTTATTCGTGATCGAAGGCTTTGAAGCTCCTGAATACGTAGAACTTGGTAAACTCATTTAACTTCCCCTTTAACAATAAGGCTGTGTTAAGAACAGTGGTGATTTATTTACACTTTGTTGATTGGAGCGGAAGGTGCGAAGA
>NZ_JBALNY010000059.1:13100-39575 GCF_036962145.1 Bacillus sp. JJ1764
CAGACAAGTTTAATAGAGCCAACAATAAAAAGGTCACACCATATTCATTATGTTGTGACTTTCGTGATGGTACGGAAACGTGGGTGCTCCGCCAGAATCGCGTTTCTCAATCGTAATATAACAGGATTTTTCGAGTGGAAAAACTCATCCTTCGAATCGTAAAGCTCAATTAATTCGCCTTTTTCTAGTACACCCAAGGTATCCGAAATGGAAAAGGCTGCTTTAATGTCATGGGTAATGAATAGATAGGATAAACCGAAATCTTCCTTTAATTCTTTTAATAAATCTAAAATTAAGCTCTGTGTAACAGTATCTAAACTGCTAACTGGTTCGTCAAGGACCACTAATTTCGGCTTAAGGGCGATTGCTCGAGCAATGTTAATCCTTTGCAATTGCCCGCCGCTAAATTGAGAAGGGTATTTTTTTAAATCCTTTTCGCTAAGTCCCACTCTTTCCAATAGCTCAATTACCCTTCTTTTTTGTTCTCCACTCGTTAGTTTTTCATAGTTCTCTAATGGTTCGCTGATAATTTGTTCAGCTGTTATCCGAGGGTTAACAGCTGAATAGGAGTCCTGGAAAACTACCTGTAAATCGCGACGTATTTTCCGCTTGGTTGCTTTATCCGCATGATAAATATCGTATCCTTGAAACAAAACCTGTCCTTGCTGTGGCCGTTGAATTCCAAGTATCACTTTACCCAAGGTGCTTTTACCAGCTCCACTTGTGCCAATTAAACCTAGGCATGATCCTTCTTCAATTGAAAAGGAAATATCATGAAGAACTTTATTGGATGGATCAATCCATTTAAAAAACTTCTTCGAATCATAGCTATGATTTATTTGTTTGACTTGTAATAAGCTCACTGGTATCTCTCCTTGATAAACATCAATTATCACAACGTATAGGTATAAGGCTGATTTTGAAAATATAAAGTCGGTCTTGTCCTTAACAGTTTTTTTGTATATTCATGCTGTGGATGATCAAATAAGTTGAACACATTTGCCTTTTCTACAATTCTTCCATGCTGCATGACCATAACATCATCGGCAATTTCTGATATGACCCCAAGATCATGTGATATGAGTAGAATGGATGTTCCATAATCAGAACGAATTTTATCTAATAGACGAAGCACTAATAGTTGGCTATGAACATCGAGTGCAGTAGTGGGCTCATCCGCAATGATGACGGAGGGACGTAAGCATGCCGCCATAGCAATCATCACCCGTTGCAGCATGCCACCGCTCAATTGAAACGGATAATTTTTTAAAAGTTTATCAGGTTCAGGTAAATTTACACTATGCATGACATCCATTGCAAGCTCCTTCGCTTGCTTTTTTTTAAATGAGGTATGTGTTCGAATAGTTTCAACAAATTGATGGCCAATCGTGAAAACGGGAGTAAAAGCATTCATTGGATTTTGCATAATAAAAGCAATTTCCCTCCCGCGAATATTCCTCATTTCTTTCTTTCCCATGCCATTCAGTTCCCGGCCATGCAGCGTAATGCTGCCTTCAATATCTATGTTGTTCCTATCGTGCAGCTGTAAGATTGACATACTTGTAACGGTTTTGCCACTGCCGCTTTCCCCAACAAGTCCCAAGACCTTCCCTTCTTTCATTTCAAAATTAATATCCTGAACAAGAGTGGAAAAACCTGCTTTGGTTCGTATTTGTACCTGTAAGTCTCTTACATTTAAAATACTTTGCTCTTGTGTTCTCATACTTTACCCGTCCTTTTTTAGCGGCGTTTAACTCCAAAACGATCTGATAATGCTTCTCCCAATAAATTAAAGGTTACGACAACGACCATAATCATTAAACCAGGATAAAGCATTAATGATGGATTTGTTCTTATATAGGACTTTCCTTCGTGAATCATGGCTCCCCACTCTGGGGTCGGGGGCTGTACACCTAAACCTAGAAATGACATAGAGGATAAATCCATAATCGCCCAGCCCATTTCCAATGTTCCCACTACTGCTAACGGTGGCAGGACATTTGGCAGGATGTGTTTTCTTATAACGGTCCATTGGGAAGAACCACTTATTTTAGCTGCAGTAATATAGTTTTCCTCTTTCAGGCTTAACACCATACCACGGATCATTCTTGCGTAATAAACCCATTGCACAAGAATTAATCCTAGAACCACTTGCTTTAGACCGGCTCCCCAAATACCGACAAAACCAAGAACAAGTAATAGGTTTGGAACTGCCATCACACCTTCACCGATTCTCATTAACAATTGATCAATCCAACCACCCTTATAACCAGCAATGATCCCAATGATCAAACCAATAGTTAAAGATGATATAAAAATCAGCATCGCAAACCCTAGCGAAACACGGGCACCATATAGGAGGCGCGAAAAGGTGCAACGGCCTAAATGATCCGTACCTAACGGATAATCTAAAGATGGCGGCTGAAGTTTATGAGCTAAATTAACAGCGATAGGGTCATTAGGTGCCAGCCATGGAGCAAAGACCGTGATCAATAACAGGGCACACAGTATCAAAGCACAAATGACTATCACTTTTTTGCCTCTTAATCCATCGCGAAACTTTGCAATCATTGATACTGCCTTCCTTTTCTTGAAATACGAGGGTCAATAAACATTAGTATAAGATCGACAATTAAATTGCTTAGTAGAAATAATCCAGCTGCTAATAGGACATAGCATTGAATGACAGGAACATCACGGTTAAAGGTAGCTTCGACAAAATACCGTCCAAATCCAGGCCATGAAAAGACTACCTCGACAATGATTGCCCCAGTCATCAGTTTTCCTAAATTCATTCCGAGGCCAGTAACCATAGGAGAAATAGCCATTCGTAATACATGTTTTCCCAAGATGATTCCTTCATGGATCCCCCTTGTCCGTGCAAACAATACATAGGGTTCCTGTAAATGTTCAAGGACGCTACCACGAAGTAGACGGGTATATAAAGCAATTAAAGGCAATGCCAATGTAATAGAAGGCAAAATTAAATGTTTCCACGTTCCGATTCCTTCTACGGGAAAAAGGTCCAATTTTACCGAGAAGAAAAAAATTAATAAATATCCAAGCCAAAAGGAAGGGATGGATGCCCCTAAAAAAGAGAGGAATCGACTGAAATGGTCAATTCCACTGTTCTTCTTTATGCCAGCTAAAAACCCAATCGGAATACTTACTAGGATTGCTAAGATGATGCTGCCTATAGTTAATTGAATAGTGGCCGGCAATCGGGAGGAAACCTCTTCCCAAACGGGTTTATTTGTTACATAAGATGTGCCGAATTCCAATTGGGCAATCTTAGAGATTGAGTTTACGTACTGAACAAGAAGTGGTTGATCTAAGCCAAACTCATGTCTTTTTTGGGCTAATATCTCATCCGTTGGTTGGATATGTGCAGCAGCTAAGTATGCCTCAGCTGGGTCGACGGGTGATAAGTGAATCATTCCAAATGTCAGCAACGTAGCCAAAAGGAAAATTGGAATAATGGTCATTATTCGTTTCAAGATATAAGTGCCCATACGTTATCTCCTGTCGTTTACTCCTTGATGCTAATGCCTGTAAATGGATGTTCATCTCGATTAGCAGGGAAGGTGAAGTTTGAAACATCTTTCTGATAAACAGCTATTTTCTTGATATAGGAAATCGGTACAATGGCACCTTGCTCCTGGAGTGAACCTAAAATCTCGGTATATAGTTGCTGACGTTTATTTTCATCAGTCGTTTGTTTCACTTCAGCTATTTGGTTTAAGATCTCCTGTTTATTAGGATAAGCTGAAATCGCTTCGCTAAAACCAAATCCTTCTGTTGCCACAATATTAACGAAGGTATGTGGGTCATACGGAGCGCCATAGTTACTAAAGAAATTCATATCGAACTCATTTTTCTTGAACCGTTCGACTTGTGTGGTAAGCTCAACTCCGACAATATTTAATTTTACGCCCAAGCCAGCCCACTCAGACTGTAGTGTTTCAGCCATGGCTTTTTGGATGGATTCAGCAGAGTTAAACATTAATTCTATTTCAAGCGGTTTTCCATCTTTTTCACGAACATTTTTCCCTTCAGGCAGCTTCCAGCCTGCTTCATCTAATAACTGTTTTGCTTTCTTTAAATTATATTTTACTGCTGTCACATCAAGATCGGATGTGTAAGGGAAGTTTGGAGGCAAGATAAAATCGGCCTTCTCTTCCAATCCGGATGTCACACCCTTTACCATGGCCTGTTTATTAAATCCATAATGTAATGCTTGGCGGACACGTATATCGGAAAGCTGTGGTTTATTCGTATTCATAACTAGTTGTCTAGTAGCTACAGGTTCGGAAATACTGGTCCCATAGGAACCGGTGGATTCTAATTGTTTAAAAGAATCTAAACTAATAACTCCCTCACCGTATAAAAGATCTAGTTCACCTTTTTCAAAAGCAAGTACGCGTGTTTCAGCGTCAGGAATGACTTTGACTTTAATTTTCTCTACACTCGGTTTTTGGCCCCAATAATGTTCATTACGTTTAAAAATTGCGTATTCATCTACTTTATATTCATCCAATACCCATGGGCCAGTTCCAACTGGTTTTTCAATTCCTTTTGACGTATCCCCATCTTTTGGAAAACCAGCCTCTCCAAGAAAACGAACAGGGCGAACGACTGCCAACTCCTGAATAGTAGGGTAATATGGTTCTTTTAATGTTAATTTAAAGGTATACTCATCTACTACCTCTGTTCCAGCCACCTTCGGAATAAAACCGAGCCAACTGTGTAAATCTACATTTTTCAAAATCGCATCAAAGTTTTTTTTCACAATCTCAGCATTAAAACTTGTGCCGTCAGAAAACTTCACATTATGACGTAAGTGGAACAAATATTCTTTTCCATCTTTGGAAACTTCCCAGGACTCAGCTAAATGTGGTTTTAGTTTGCCCCCCTCTTGGTAGCTAACCAATGGTTCATATATCATGGATTGAGCAAATAATTGATTTGGATTGTAGAGGTGAGGATTCAGTGCACCTATATCTCTAGGCCAAGCAACAGTAAGCATATTGTCCTTTTTATTGGCGGGCTCTGAGTTGTCTCCTGCTCCACTTGAACAACCCAGCAAAGTCGTGGATAAAATGAGAATGAGTGCAAAAATGGATACAAATCTCTTTTTTGATGTTTTTAACATAAAAATGATGGTCCCCCTAAATTGATAATGATAACTATTATCAATAGTAGGATTAGGAGAGCTGGATGTCAATATGATTTCGAAATGTTTGAAAAATGGTAACATATCTATGTTATTTATATGTAAAATTAAATCTTGAGGTAGAGTATAGGAAAGAAAATAAGCCGAATAATATAGAGTATTGAAAAAATGTATACTTCGGCTTATAAAATATTACTCAGTTAAGGGGCTAATGCATCGTTTGTTGAATTAAAAAATATAACATTAGTAGTGACACTAAAAGGCAATCACTGCAAAAAAAACCTATTCGATTCTATTTTGTTTTTCTCCATTTAATACTAGTTGAAAGGTAATGTCGGCCTTTAGTGAATCGGACACAGCACAGTATTTTTTCTTCCCAAGGTCAATTGCTCTCCAAATTCGTTTGCTGTCAATGTCACCATCAATGATAAATGTTATGAGGATCGAGGTGAAACCCTTTGGCTCTTTTTCTTTTCTCGTTCCGTCAGTTATGATCTCGAGGTTTTGAATGGAAGGCAGGTAGTGGCGTAATATCATGGTGACGTCAATGCCAATACATCCTGCAACGGAAGCTAAAAGCATTTCAGTAGGAGTCATTCCGTTTCCTT
Source organism: Bacillus sp. JJ1764 (assembly GCF_036962145.1). Lineage (NCBI taxonomy): Bacteria > Bacillati > Bacillota > Bacilli > Caryophanales > Bacillaceae > Bacillus > Bacillus sp. JJ1764. The sequence goes on from NZ_JBALNY010000059.1 coordinate 18,882, forward strand.
CTCCACCATATGCCTCCGTTGCGTCCATATTAATTTTAAATCCAGAATCCCCTACAGCTGTAAAGGCGCGCTGCCCATTCCAATTTGTACGTACAATCATATTCATCCTACCTTTACTATGATTATTGTAATTTTAGAAATCTTTTTGCTCGTTCAGTTTTTGGATTCATAAAAAATTCCTCTGGCTTTCCTTCTTCAACAATGATTCCATCAGCCATAAAAATGATCCTGTCTGCCACTTCTCTAGCAAACTGCATTTCATGTGTAACGATAACCATTGTCATTCCTTCATTGGCAAGTTCTCTTATGACATTTAGCACTTCATCTACTAACTCAGGATCTAATGCAGAAGTAGGCTCATCAAAAAGAATAATACTTGGCTCAAGGGCTAATGTACGTGCAATAGCCACTCTTTGTTGCTGCCCTCCGGATAACCTGGAAGGATACTCATTTCTTTTATCAAATAAACCTACTCTTGAGAGAAGGGCCTCCCCTTTTTGAATCGCTTTTTCCTTATCCCACTTTTTCACAATCATTAATGCTTCCATCACATTCTGTAGAGCAGTCTTATGAGGATATAAATTAAATTGTTGGAATACCATACCTGTTTGCAGACGAATTTTACGATATTCTTTAATCCGTTCCCTTTTACTTTGCTTTGAATAAACAACATTTCCATTTAGTTCGAAACTGCCTTCCGTCAGTTCCTCGAGCCCATTTAGACAACGGAGAAGAGTGCTTTTTCCGGAGCCACTTGGACCAACAATGGCAACTACTTCCCCGTCGTTTACCTGTAAGTCGATTCCTTTTAAAACCTCTAACTGATGAAAGCTTTTTGATAACTTGTTTGTTTTAATCATGATTAAACTCCAACCTAAACATAGATAGATAAATGTTTTTCAATTTTTTCAAGTATAAAGGAAAATACTATGCTCATAATCCAATACATCAATGCAATCGACAAATAAAAAGGCATATAGACATAGTATTGAGCAATTAATAATTGGGCTGAACGTAAAAGTTCAGTCACAGTAATAACGGATACAAGCGAAGTTTCCTTTAACATTCCTATAAATGTATTTCCCATCGGTGGAATAGCAATCCTTATTGCTTGCGGGAGAATGATTCGCCTTATTGTTTGAAAGGGTGTCATTCCAGAAGCATACGCAGCCTCGGTTTGTCCTTTCGGGATTGATTGAAGCGCCCCCCGCATCGCTTCTGAAATATAAGCACCAATGTTAATACTTAAAGCAATATAAGCCGCAGTCAATGGATTAAGCTCGATATTATAATCGGCTAGTCCATAATAGACAATAATGATTTGGACTAGCGTAGGGGTTCCTCTAATAATCGAAACATAGGTACGAGCCATCCAACTGATAAAGCGATTTCCTTTCAAGCGGGCAATGGCAATTATTATCCCAATTATGGTGCCGAAAAACATGGACACAATGGTAATAAGGAGCGTGTAGTACGCTCCTTTTAATAAAAATTGTATATTTTCTAATACTAGATTCATCCTAAGTTTTATTCCTTTCTTTGTTAGTGGGTTAATCTTGAGGTTTTTCACCAAACCATTTAACAAAGATATCGTTATAAGTTCCGTCTTTCTTCATATCACTTAAAATAGAGTTTATTTTTTTCACAAATTCAGGATTGCCTTTACGGACAGCAATTCCGGCTTTATCTGATTTAATTGGTTCACCTACCGCTTTGATTTTAAAACCATTCTGTTCAACAACTGGTTTAATCGCATACATATTGTTAATGGTAGCTTCAATTCTGCCAGCATCTAAATCCTTAAGCGATGTGATAACGTCATCGTATGTTTTGATATTAAAATGGCCAACCTTCGGAAGTAATACAGTTCGAAGGTACGTTTCATCGTTTGTTCCTAACCCAACCCCGATGTTTTTCCCTTTAAAATCAGATACTGACTTGATAGTATTATTATCTTTGCGGACAATAACCTTTACGTTATTAGTAATATAGGGATCGGAAAAGTCCATTTGCTTTTGCCGATCAGGGGTGATGGTCATCTGACTGATGACAGCATCAAATTTCTTTGCTTGCAAGCCGGCAATCATTCCAGAAAATTCTTGAGCAACGAACTCAACTTTTACATCTAAACGTTTAGCAATTTCTTTTGCAATATCTGCATCAAATCCATCCATTTGCTTATTTTTGTTTAGGAAGTTATACGGTTGATATGTACCCATTAACCCTACTTTAAGAATGCCTTTGTCTTTAACCTGTTGTAATAAGTCACCTTTATCTTCATTGCCTTTAGCTGTATTATCATTGCTGTTTGAACTGCATGCACTTAATAATAATGAAACTGTTAACATTAGAATTAATACGAATAAAGATTGTTTTTTTATATTCATATTCCTATCTCCTCTTTTATTTGAAGTTAATTTTTTACAACCAACCTGCCCTTGGGTTTTATTTTTCTATATTCCGAGCAAACCGAAAAACTCAAAATTGACTAGATCATGCGCAATTTCATCGGCTGACTTTTTTGCTAAAGTTGAATGTTCTGAACTGAATAGCCATCTTTCCAAAGTTCCAAGGATGAGACTGATTAAAAATGCTGATTCTAAAGAGGGATCTTTTTCTGGCAATATGCCCAGTTCGATAGCACGTTTAATGTTGTTTTGAAAAGAGTGCTCTACTTTAACCAAAGTTTCTTTGATGACGTTATTGACTGAGGCTTCTGCTTCTACCCGGTTAAGTAAAAGTTTAATTAAATCTTTATTTTCCTCAGCAAATTCAAATAAATCTTTAAATAATTTTTCTGATGATTTTACGGCATCTTGAACCGTTCCGTTTGTTTGGCGATAGCCTTGTGCAACAACCTTTAAAATATGCTGTTGACCATTTTGAATAATCTCTAAAGCAATGGCCTCTTTACTTGGAAAGTACCAATAAAAAGTACCTTGCGCGACTCCGGCTTCACGAACAATATCGGAAATTTTGGTTTTGTGATAACCATATTTTGAAAATAACTTCAGTGAAATCTTCAATATCTGTTCTCTTCTGTCGATAGTAGGATTGGGCTTCGAAACGAACACCTCCAATTATTGATTGACTAGTCAGTCAATACAATCCTAATAAACTTTGAAAGTTTAGTCAACAAATTCGATGGATTTAGTAGGAATTATTTTTTATCCTCTTTCAAGGAGGTGCCGATTGGTGAAAAAACACATTTTTATAGATTCGTTGAACCATACAATAAACAGAGGAGCTATTGATAGTCGAAAAAAATTAAAAAGAACGGAATCAATTCAGCAATTCCGTTTTTTAATAATTAATTCGTTCCGGAAGTTACAATAAGGGTTCCATCATGTTTAAACATATTAAGAGAGTGTCTAACCATTCCAGATCCATATTTAATGATTCGCGCCCTAGAGGTGGGTGGGTCACCCCATAGACAGTTGGTGACAACACCACTAGTACCATCATCCCAGTACATAGCACCTTTGATTTTACAACCATTGAACACTATCCCATTTTGTCTGACATGGACAAAGACGACATAAGGGTCTGCTACGCCATCACTAAAAATATTACAATTATGAAAAGCTACGTAGGTGTTATTTTTAGTTGTAAAAAAGGCTTGGATATCAATCGCTCTTGTTTTAGAGTAAATCCAACACCCATCAAATACAAAGTCTGACATATCGGCACCTGTAATAGCAAAGTGGGTGTTTAAGTCAATGATCACGTGCGAGAATTTGAAAGCTAGACCTTGGACAACATTCACACCCCATCTGGCTGATCCAATATAACCACCAATGAACATGCAGCCCTCCGGTCGTCTAATAAAACCTTGGTAGATTGCTCCATTTACATACACACCATTATTTGAACCCGTAAAGTGACAGCCAACAAAGGTGTTATTCACAATTTGTCCCTGTATTTTTAAGCCACTGTCCCCGATATAAAAGGCAGTAATAGATTCGAAAAAACATCCCCATACTTCTGCTAGAAAAAGGCCGGTAAAGACATGCGAGATTGAAATATTTTTAAATGTACTGTTATAAACAGCGTAGTTGACGCTTGAGGATTGTGTAATTTTACTTTGATCTGCAGTCCCCATATACATGCCAATAAGGTTTTTGTAATTGGCATTTCCATCAATTTGTAAATCGCTAATAAATCTCGTGCTCATCGTCAAATCTGTTCCGGCAATAGGTTCCCGTCCCTTTATCCAAAGCATAGCATCAACAGGAACACTGGCACCTACAGACACTTGATTCCATGCACCGCCAACTTTTATTAAAGCATTATTACCAATAATAGAAATATAGTCTGGGATTACTATTGTTTGTGAAATGATATAGGTGGCACGAGGTTTAAGGTTTACGATTCCCATTCCCCTTAGTGCACTGGCCATACAATTTTTTAACGCTTGTGTGTCATCTGTAACTCCATCACCTTTTGCCCCAAAATCTTCTGGTAGTAGATAGTAATTCATACAGGTTAGAATCAACTCCCCCAAAAAATTACGCACACCCGTTTTGAATTGGTCATTCTTTACTCAAACGATTAAATGGAAGGTACTAAACATTTCCTAGATAAAAACTCAACATAGAAAAGAATGTGGCTTATTTAGTTGTATATGCTAATAATTAGGCGAATATCCAATCGTTTCCTTCGGACATTACCGGTGGTTGCTATTTTTTTGAAGAAACACAGGGAGAGTAGGGCGGAGTCCTTTATCATAAGTAAATAAGTTAGTAGCCAATAATGGTTATTTTCGGGTAATCCTTTTAGCAATATAATTTTTTCTATCAACAGAATAAAGTAGAGTAGTCTAACTGGAACTCCGATTAAATATATGAAAAGGCAAAATAGAAGCTAATTGAAAGTATTTGAATTATTCGATTGTAACCATAAACATGTAATTATGGTATGATGAACGATGGAAAGTTCTAGATAGGCATTTCAAATAATTGGATGTACATTGCAATAAACTAAATTTATTATTAGGTAGGAAGGCAGAATGACAATAGATCTAAACGATTATTATGCAGTGTCGTTTAATATAATAAGTAACGTAGGTATGGCTAAAAGCTTAGCTATGGAGGCACTTTATGCAGCAAAAGAAGGAAGATTTGAGCTAGCAGAAGAAAAGTTGACCGAATCAAAAAAATTTTATATAGAAGGTCATAAAACTCATGCTTCATTAATGCAGAAAGAGGCACGTGGCGAAGGACTAGAGTTCTCCCTTATCGTTATTCATGCGGAAGATCAGCTGATGAGTGTAGATACGATTACGATGGTTGTTACAGAAATGATTCAGTTGTATAGGCAGTTAATATAGAACAGTCAGGACGTTTAATAGGAACGCTTGTAAATGGGCGTTCTACACGTTAACATAGGACCTCCCTCTTTGTTTCCCGGTTTTTAATTATCCGATAGAGGGTGGAAGAAATTTGCTAAATTAGTGAATACTATTAAATATGGCCTTAATTGACGGAAGAACATAGCTTAATGATTGGAATATAACTTGCTTAATTTTTATCTGATTGTTTCTTAAATAAAGAATGAAGAATAACATCATATTACAACAAATACACGAAGGAGTGAACGAGAATGATAAACATAACCATTCCAAAACCAACTGTTACAATTTCTAAACAAAAGAACCCAGAAGGAAGCAATATTTATGGATTCACAGAATTCCACCTTATTCCTAGAGATAAGGGCGGCATCTTTATGTTCTATAACGATAACCAAGAGCTATTATTTGTTGGTAAGGCAAGAAAATTAAGACAAAGAATTAAAAAGCATTTTGAAGATACTGTTTCCCCTATGAAAATGCATAGAGAGGAAGTCACTAAAATAGATGTTTGTGTGATTGAGGATCCTGTACATAGAGAAATATATGAAACGTTCATTATTAATGAACTCAAATCGAAGTACAATATCGACAAGGCTTTTTTTAGATAAATTAGATGGCTCACGTTTGGTAAAACTAGAAAAAATCAAGTTGGCATCCTTAATGGGTGCCTTTTTTTAATCAAATTGTTGATTTTGGTTGATTAATTCGGTATTGTAACCAATTTATATCAATTTGGAAGAAAATGAAACCCAAAAAAAAAAGGGATTATACCATCCCCATTTTTCAGCCCTTATTTAGTAAAGGACGATCTTGCAAGTAGAGATCTAAATCTGGACAGTTTCCTTTAACAATTTCTTCGACAATAATCTTCGATAGCAATTGGCTGTAAACCATCCCGTTATCACCAAAGGCAAATAGAAAATAACTATTTGGATAGGCTTCATATTTGCCGATGATTGGAATCCCATCCATTGTGCCTCCATAAAACGCCGCTAAGTAATATTCCGCCTGTACTTGAATAGTGGGAAACATTTTATTAAACTCTTCAATCAGCTGAGTTTTTTTGTGAATGAGTTTACTATCTCGATCTTCAGAATACGCAGTATTATCATCAAGCCCGCCTATAATGATCCGGTTATCTCTAGTTGTTCGCATATATAAATAGGGGCGAGCGGTTTCCCAAATAAGTGTCCTGTTATACCATTGGGAGAGATCTTCTACTGGCTGGGTGGTCACTGTATATGTACTTACAAACGAAGCCTTTTTCTCTTTTTTAATTTCTGTTCCTTCATAACCTGCCGCAAAGATCACATAGCGTGCTTGTATGGTATGACCATTCTTTGTAGAAACAATCATCTTTCCTAGTTTATCATCAAAATGTTGACCGTTCATTTCCGTATGTTCATATATTTTGATCCCTTTTCTTGCGGCATGCTCCAATAGTGCATGGGTGAATCTGAATGGATTAATTTCTGCATCGTTGTAGGAATAAATAGCAGCCTCCCTGCTAAAGGGATATTTTGCTTCAATCTCTTCCTTTGATAAAAAGGTAAGTTCACCGTTATGCTGCTTTAAAAATTCATATTCCTTTTTCAGACTTTCAACGTCTTCTGCACAACTTGCGGCATACAAGGTGTCTCTTCTGCTGAATTCACAATCAATCGTGACGTTCTTAGAGGCTGCCTCAATTTCATTAATGGCCTTTTTAAGTAATTGTAGATGCCTTTCGATGTAATCTGATCCAAAAGTATTGATTAGATCGGTAAACATTTTTTCACCGGAATACTGAAGAAGGGCTGTATTCGAACTAGTACTGCCGCTCCCAATCGTTGTTTTTTCAATCACAGCCACATCTAAATTAGTGTCAGCGAGGTAATATGCACACTGTGCTCCAGAGCTCCCTCCTCCAATGATTAATACATCACAAGATAGGTCCTCTTCCAATACCCGGTATGATGGAGCATCAGGAAAAGTAGTAGGCCAATAATAGGTCCCAGATTGTACATTCATCTATATCCCCCAATTATAAAAAAGTATAATGTTACTATTTCCAACCTCAATTTGTGTATACAGATATCTAAGTGAATTTAGTATCGGTTAAATGAAAATTAAAGGAATAAAGTAAACGATTGTTGCTAATTTTGTCAAAAATTACACTACTCGAAAAAGGTAATAGGTATTACCAAGTGGTATAATAAAAGAGTAGAAATACTAGCGGTTTTTGCTGCAAATAGTAACATCGGAGGGCTTCAAAATGGACTTTTTTGAGATAACATCCAAACACATAAATACTTTAAACCATAATGAGAAAGACCTGTATAATTATATTATTCGAAATATGGAAGAAGTAAAGAAGAGCACAATCCGAGATTTGGCTGCCAAATGTTATGTATCACCAGCAACCATTATCCGCTTTCTAAGGAAAATTGGTTTTTCCGGTTATAGTGATTTTATAGCAATCTTAAAATTTACAGATACGGATCATGAAGAGTTTCATAATCCATTTGTTGTTTCACAGGAAAATTATCGAATTGAATACTTAAAAAATATATATGAATCTGTCCGGGTTCTGGATATTGAGAAAGTCAATCAAATCTCCCGGCTTTTGAAGGATAAACCGAGACTTGTGATCATGGCACGCGGTTTAAACAAGAGTGTCGGTCATTATTTCGAATATTTATTTTCCGGTTTTGGTTTTGAAGTGGTGTTCCCCGAGGATAATTACTTTCGGCAAATGCTCTTAAATGGCATCCGCAACACAGACCTTGTGTTCTTCTTTTCATATGGAGGGGAAGACAAGGAACTGATTAGAGATATAGAATTATTAAATATAAAATCAAAAGCTACAGTTGTATCCATCACATCAGCAAACAATAATCCGGTACAAAATATGAGCCATATTAATTTTTACGTATTCGCCGATTCTATTCAAGTGAACGGAATTGATATGACTTCTCGGATTTCCATGATTAGTCTAATCGAATTAATTGCTTATAAATATATGGAAGAGATTGCCGAGAATACAGATCAACAGTTCGACTCCCCCCCTTACTTTAATGGGGAAAGCGAGTTAGGTGGATATACGAAAGAATCCACATTTAATATAAAAAGGGCCTCAAATGACTTCATCGTATGAGGTCTTTTTTTTTTGGGTCTAAACAGATTTATTACATACATTCAGATTGCATACATTCCATTAAACCTCATGATTTATTCAAGATGACTCGCCGTTGGGCGAGTCTTCATTTATGCAAAGATGTAAGTTCCTTTTGTTATCTCAGGACCTCCTCATGATGATATGAAACATGTTTCGTGTTTTGGAACATGTTTTGGAAGCAATGGAAAAACCCCCGTTTTTTAAGGGTTTTGTTTCGTGTTTTGGAACTTTTTTAAAGGTGGTTGTTCTTGATTCTAAAGCCGCAAAACCTATTCTCAGCGCTTTAAAACAGCATTAAGATAAGGGTGTAAACATTACTGCAGGAATGTTGGAAATAAAAAAATCAGCTTGGTTGACGGAAGAACAGAATTTGATTGATCGGGTACCCTTAAATTTTGTCAACCGAATGCATGAGGAGTATGAACGATGGAAAATAAAAAAAAGCTTCGGTTATTTGATTCGGTACTAATGGCCGTAACCGTTGTGCTTGTGGCAGAATCTGTTGCTCCAGCAGCTGCGGTTGGGCCCTCCCAATTTTTCTGGTGGATCCTGCTTTTAATCGGTTTTTTTCTTCCATATGGTTTAGTTTCAGCCGAACTTGGAACGACCTATGATGATGAAGGAGGAATATACGATTGGGTAAAACGTGCCTTTGGCCCAAGAAATGGCGGCCGTGTCGCCTGGTTCTATTGGATTAACTATCCACTATGGATGGGTTCACTGGCAGTACTTGTTCCTACTACTATTACAGAAATATTTGGTCATGAATTTGGCTCTATAAGTGCGATCATCATTTCTTTAGCATTTATCTGGATTGTAACCGTTATCAGCTTTTTCCGCATAAGTGATAGCAAATGGATTTTAAATATGGCAGCTATTTTTAAAGTGTTCATTATGGTGAGCCTCGGCGGTATTGGTATCTATTTTGCCTTTACACAAGGAGTGGCCAATACATTTAATATGAAGACCATGTTGCCTTCGATGGATATTTCCAGCCTTTCATTTTTATCGGTTATCATTTTCAACTTCCTTGGCTTTGAAGTAGTTACATCAATGGCTGGGGAGATGGATAATCCACAGAAGGATATCCCGAAAGCTTTGATTATGGGTGGGGCATTGATTGCAGTGTTTTACTTGTTGGCAGCATTCGGAATAGGAGTAGCAATTCCATTTAAAGAGCTTACTACAGATAGTGGATTAATAGAAAGCTTCTCCACTTTGCTGGGATCTGGCGCAGGTTGGTTTGTTGCCATCATCGGCTTAATGTTTATCTTTACACTTGCCGCAAACCTTATTTCATGGGCATACGGTGTTAACTATGTGGCCCTTTATGCGAGTGAAAATCACAGCTTGCCAAAAATATTTAAATGGAAAAATGAAAAAACAGAAATGCCAATTGGTGCACCGCTTCTAAACGGTATCATTGCATCGGTCCTTGTTGTAATAGTTCCGTTAATGAACCATTTTGGACTAGAAGATATATTCTGGAGCTTCTTTGCTCTAAACATGGTTACCTTGCTTGCATCTTATCTCTTTATGTTCCCAGCCTTCTTGAAGCTTCGTAAAATGGATCCTGATCGGGAACGACCATATAAGGTAAAAGCTACAGGTTTCATGTTAAAGGTAATCGCCTATGTACCATTTGTTTTACTTCTTATGTCTGTTGTGTTTACGGTTGTACCACTTAATTTAAGTAAGGATGAAATAGTCGGTAAACTTCCGTTATTAATCGGTACGATAATTTCAGTTCTCATCGGAGAAATCTTTATTAACCGTAGTTTAAAACAAAAGGATGATAAACAAGGAGGAGACGATAAACATGCACACATTGCTTAGCACCCCAAAAAGAGATGGATACCGGATGCCTGGAGAATTTGAATATCATGATGGCTGCTGGATGATTTGGCCGGAAAGAACAGATAACTGGCGCTATGGAGCCAAGCCAGCACAACATGCCTTTGTTAATGTTGCTATTGCAATCTCCAAATTTGAACCGGTGACGATGGTGGTCAGCCCTGCACAGTATGATAACGCCCGACACATGCTGCCTGAAGATATTCGTGTGGTTGAAATGGTAACAGATGATGCTTGGATGCGTGATGTAGGCCCGACATTTGTAGTGAATGATAAAACTGGTGAAGTCCGCGGAGTAGATTGGACGTTTAATTCCTGGGGCGGGCTTGTTGATGGCCTGTACTTCCCTTGGTTTAATGACGATCACATTGCACAAAAGGTTTGTGAAATGGAAGGCAAGGACCGGTATCGCCTTAACAACTTTGTCCTTGAGGGAGGCTCCATCCATGTTGACGGAGAGGGGACAGTTATTACCACTGAGGAATGCTTGTTAAGCGCAGGCCGAAACCCTCATCTATCAAAAAAGGAAATCGAAGATACGTTAAAAGAGTACTTACATGCAGATAAGGTCATTTGGCTAAAACGCGGTATCTACCTTGATGAGACAAACGGCCACGTTGATAATATTTGCAATTATGTCCGACCTGGTGAAGTTGTCCTGGCTTGGACAGATGATGAAACAGATCCACAATATGAAATTTCCAAGGAATGTTATGAGATTTTATCTAGAGAAACAGATGCCAAGGGCCGCAAATTAAAGATTCATAAATTGTATGTCCCGTCTCCAATTCTCATTACAAAAGAAGAAAGTGAAGGGGTTGACAGCGTCGATGGAACCTTGCCTCGTGTTGAGGGAGACCGATTGGCTGCGTCTTATGCCAACTACTACACTGCAAACGGAGGAGTCGTTATACCGCTGTTTAACGATGCAAACGATGAAAAAGCATTAGCTTTGTTCAGAGAATTGTATCCAGAACGGGAAGTTGTCGGGGTTTACGCAAGAGAAATCCTTCTTGGCGGCGGCAACATTCACTGTATTACCCAGCAGCAGCCGATGGCAATCCCTGCCGTTAAACCTCTGGAATTAGTGGGAGCGAGATAAATAAAATTAAAAAATGATAAATTATCGCATTAAAGCAGAAACATCAACAGAAAATTTAACAAACTACAAAACTATAATTTTCCAAACATTAGGAGGAACTTACCATGACTGTAAAACACTTTATTGACACAAATGATTATTCCAAAGCAGAATTAATGCAAATTGCAAATATATCGATTGCTCTTAAAAAATGCATTAAGGCTGGATACTATCCACAGCTGTTGAAAAATAAAACGTTAGGAATGGTGTTCCAACAATCATCCACAAGAACACGCGTATCGTTTGAAACCGCAATGGAACAGCTTGGTGGCCATGCCCAATATCTTGCTCCAGGACAAATCCAGCTTGGCGGCCACGAAACAATTGAAGATACAAGCCGTGTCCTTTCAAGATTAGTAGATATTGTGATGGCTCGTGTGGAAAGACATAAATCAGTAGAAGATTTGGCTAATAATGCCTCAATCCCTGTTATCAATGCAATGTCCGACTACAACCATCCAACACAGGAAATGGGCGATATTATTACCATGATTGAACACCTTCCAGCTGGTAAGAAATTAGAGGATTGCAAGGTGGTATTTGTTGGGGATGCTACTCAAGTTTGTGCATCACTTGGTTTTATTACAACTAAAATGGGAATGAGATTTGCTCAATTTGGTCCAAAAGGCTTCCAGTTACGTGACAATCACATTAAAATTATGGAAGAAAATTGCAAGGTATCTGGTGGCAGCTTCTTAATTACTGAGGATGCTGATGAAGCACTAAGAGATGCAGACTTTGTTTATACAGATGTATGGTACGGTCTATATGAAGCCGAATTATCTGAAGAAGAAAGAATGGCGGCTTTCTATCCAAAATATCAAGTGACAATGGATATGATGAAGAAGGCAAATCCAGGAGCTAAGTTTATGCACTGCCTCCCTGCAACACGCAATGAGGAAGTAACTGATGAAGTCATTGATTCCTCAATTTCTATCGTTTTTGATGAAGCGGAAAATCGACTTACCGCGATGCGCGGCCTTCTCGTCTACTTCTTAGGCCTTAACAAAGAAGATGCTGAAAAAGTGACAGAAGCCAAATTTGAATTAGAAAAAGCATTAGATGCTGCCTTTGAAACTGAAAAAGAATTAGTTCTTGCATAAAACAAGTTAAAATACTTTCATGGCTGTCCCATTTCACATTAGTAGAAATGGGGCAGTTTTTATTTTTAAAAGCCCCTTCCTGCAGCTAGGTAGGGGGATGCGACAAACATCTTATTATAAATTGGGTCATAAAAATCGAAGAAAAGTCCAATTAATATTTTAAATAGAGCCAAATAATAATAAAGAACGGCGTGATTAGCTTATACTTGCTTACACGCCATTTTTTATCTGCTAGATTTTTTCAGATGCTTATGATAGTTTTTAAAAATCAGTGGTCATAGTATAATTTCTTATATAAACTCTATAGTGTAATCATTTTTTCAAATTGAAAATGCAGAAGGTTACTAGGAGTCATTTTAAAGAAAGAAGGTACAAGAAACATGTCAGAAGATTATCGCTCTCGTATTGAGCGAAAACGAATACAAGAACAGCAAAAGGCATCGAAACAACCAGGGGGCAAGAAGCGCGGGAAAATCTCATGGAAAAAGGTTTCCTTTATTTGTCTTTCTCTAGTGTTAGTGATGATCCTAGTGGGTGTTGGTGCTTTTTTATGGATCATCAAAGATGCGCCGAAATTTGACGAAACATTATTAAAGGATCCATTATCATCTGAAGTATATGCATCTGATGGGAAAACATTAATCGCTGAGGTTGGTGCAGAAAAGCGGGATGATATTAATATTAATCAGATACCTGATGTTCTTAAAAATGCGGTATTGGCAACAGAAGATGCCCGTTTTTACAAGCATCACGGAATTGACGTAAAACGGACGCTTGTTGCTATTTTTACGAATGTCACCTCCGGTACTTCTCAAGGAGGAAGTACGATTACACAGCAAATTGTTAAAAATGCATTTTTAACTTCTGAAAAGAGTGTTACACGAAAAGTGCAAGAATGGTATTTAGCCGTTCAGTTAGAGAGGAAATTCACTAAAGATCAGATTCTTGAAATGTATTTTAACAAAAACTTATATGGCAGTGATGTGTATGGAGTGGCAAAAGCTGCAGAGCGGTTCTTCGGTTTGAAGCCAGATGAGTTAAATAAATTAACACTCGAACAAGCAGCTCTCTTGGCGGGGATTCCGCAGAGTCCAAATAACTATATTCCCACGGTTGAGAGTAATCTTGCGAATGCAGAAAAACGAAGAAATATGGTTCTGCAATATATGAATAGACACGGATATATTTCTAAAGGACAAATGGAAAAGGCACAAAGTACACCGATTAAAGATACGTTAAATATTCAGCAAAAACAAACCAATAAATACCAGGCATTTGTTGATACGGTAATTGAGGAAGTTCAAGACAAAACAGGTTCGAATATTTTTGAAGATGGGTTAAAAATCTATACAACCATTGATCCCCAAATCCAGCAACTAACCGAGGATGTCCTATCTTCTAATGAATATATTAATTTTCCTGAGAATGATAAATTGCAGTCATCTATCGTTATTTTGGACACGCAAACGGGGGCGATCAAAGCAATTGGTGGTGGAAGAAACTATCAATCTGGGGGCTATAACTATGCAACAAAGATTAAACGCCATCCGGGTTCAACGATTAAACCGATTCTTGATTACGGTCCTGCAATTGAAAAGTATAAATGGTCAACAGGGCACTTGATAAAAGACGAACCGTATAAATATTCTAATGGGACACCAATTCGTAATGCCAACCGTTCCTATGCCGGAAATAAATCCGTAAGAGATCACTTAGCGTGGTCACGGAATATTCCAGCACTAAAAACGTATCAAGAAGTAGGTGCAGACTATGCTACAGCCTTTGCCAATAGTTTGGGATTTCCTATTAATGATACACAAAAAGCAAATGAGTCAAATGCCATTGGTGCTATTGATGCCGCATCGCCGCTGATTATGGCAGGTGCGTATGCTGCGTTTGGTAATGGCGGTTACTATATTGAACCATATACGGTTTCAAAAATTGTTTATGTCGATGGAACAGAAAAGAATCTGGCCTCAACTAAAAAGAAAGTAATGGAGGATTATACGGCATTCCTTATAACCGATTTGTTGCGGACCGTTGTGGATTCTGGTACCGGGACAATGGCCAATATTTCTGGTCTTGATATAGCGGGAAAAACAGGAACTACCAGTTTTGACGAATCGGCCATCGCCAAATATGGTCTGCCGAATAATGCAACGAGAGATGCCTGGTTTGTCGGATATACGCCGCAGTACACAGGTGCAGTTTGGACAGGTTACCCTGAGACAAAAACGGCAGATGATTATTTGGGAAGCAGTAGTGCAAACTTTTCTAAGTTAGTATTTAAAGCCATCTTGTCACGGATCGATGCCAGTACGGAAAGATTTAAACAACCTAGCAGTGTTGCAAGATCTGGGAATGAATACTACGTAAAAGGTGGAGAAAAACCGAAACTACCAAAACCGGATAAACCGACCGATTTGAAGGCGACCTATGATAAAGATTCAGACAGCATTCAATTAACATGGAATTATTCATCTGAAAATAGTTCTCAAACAACCTTTGATGTTTCCTATACAGTGGATGGTAAAACGACAAGTCTACCTTCCACAAGCGACAAGCAAGCAGTGCTGAAAATTCCTGAAAAAGGAAAGACCTATGTATTCAATGTCGTTGCTGTTACGGAGGGCACCAAGAGTGAGGCAGCGGCTGCCTCTTTAACGGTAGAAGGAAAGGTTGAAGTGCCAAAAAGTCCAAGTGGATTGCAAGCTAAGTATGACAAAAATTCAAATCTGATTACTATTAATTGGAAAGGCAATATTGCCAATGAACAAGATGTCAGCTATATCGTTACTTATGTTGTAAATGGCAATACTCAAACTTTAACGACAACATCAGGGACTAGTGCAACCATAAGCAACCCACAACCAGGTCAAAAGTATGTCATTACGGTGGTAGCATCCAATCAAGCAGGAGCTAGTGAACCAACGTCAACAACTGTTACAGTAGACCCTTCAGAAAATAGTGAAAACAACAACACTGATGGGAATACTGAAGAGGCACATTAATTGTGTGTGTTAGATAGAGCCATAACTCTAAGAATTGACACAGAAAAAAATCTCTTCTGTTCTGATCAGAAGAGATTTTTTCTGCTTATCTATTGACTTGAGCCATTGTGAAAAGTCGATTGAAACACGGTTCTGTTGGTCTGTTCCACGTGAAACAATAAGGACGGAGAAAAATGAAGAGATTTCTCCATTGTACAAGGGCCGTCAATGGAGGAAACTTTATGATCCATTCGGTATTTATTCAAAGAATAGTTTGGTTTGAAGAGTGTCAATGGCACGTTCTATTTCCTCTAAATCAGCTTTTGAAGCATGTTGTATTCTCTCTTGAAAGCGTGATTGAATTGTTGCAAAAGCTTCCTTCATCAGAGTTTCTCCCTCTTTCGAGAGGCGAACATATTGTTTTCTTCGATCCTCGTCATCATTCACTTTTTCAATTAATTTTTTTTCCGTTAACTTTTTTAGTTCGCGACTCGTGTTTGGCATAGACATATTTTGACAATCATTGATTTCACTTGGTGTCACGGGTTGGCTAACGAAAATATATTCAAGAATATTGTATTGAATTGGTGTGATGGAATCCTGTCTTGCATCCTTTGTTAATTCATGGGTTACACGATGAACAGAAGTTGTAAATGCTATAAGTTTATGAAAAAGGGCATTTTGGTTCATTTTCCTCACCTCTTATAGACAAGATAACAAAGTGATTATCAAAATACAATTATCATTTGATAATTAAAAGGAAAAGTGTTATGATTTAGTTATCAAATGATAAATAAGGGGTGGGTTATGAAGTTATTAATCATCTACACATATCCTAATCATACAAGTTTGAATTACTCATTTTTACAAAATGTAATAAAGGGAAGCAAACAGAATCCTCATATTAAAGAGATTCAGATTTTGGATTTATATGAAGAGGGATTCAACCCACTACTCGTGTTTAACGAGAAAAAACGAAGGCGGAATATGCATACAGATCCTTCGATTGAAAAGTATCAGAAACAACTTATGTGGGCGGATAAAATTGTCTTTATTTATCCAATTTGGTGGGGAAGACCTCCTGCGATGCTTTTGGGGTATATCGATCAACTTTTTGCTTCTAATTTTGCTTACAGGGATAAAAAGGGACTTTTCCCGGAAGGCCTCCTGAGGGGAAAGTCTGTTGTATGTGTGTCTACCATGAAGGGTCCAACCCATTATCCACTTTTTTGGCTGAATAATGCACATAAAGTTCTAATGAAACGAGCTCTATTTAATTTTGTCGGAATCAAAAAGGTGAAGTTCTTTGAATTTGGAAATATGGAAAGTCCAAAGGGAAAGCAAGAGAAAAAGTTAGAAAAAATTTATCATTATTTTAAAAAGATAGAACGTTGATATAAAACAGGTATAAAATAAAAGCAGGCTGTCCAGTGACCATTAATTCTACCATGTGACAGCCTGTCATTATTAGTGGTTAAGGACCCTCTATTTTACCCATTTCAACCTCTGATGCAGTAACCCATCTGAACCTTTATTCTCTCCCGTAACAAAGTTCGTCATATGATAGGTGAGATATTGCCCAAATTTGCTTTCGGTATTATACAAAAGCTCGTCTACATAATAGATGCCTAATGGAAAATCATCTAGGATTAAGCTGGAAAGTCCTGCGTAAATCCCGCAAGCAACCTGGAAGTAAGTTGCATTGGTTTTAAATTTGGGATAAATTTCACTACTTTTCATTACATTATATATAAACTTTTCCTCATCCTCATACACCAACAGAACACCAACTAGGTCCTCCCCCTCAACTTCTCCTACCTCTGGATCAATTAATTGCTGATTCCAATCCCATAAATCATCCACATGATCTAAATGATTACGGATTAATTCTGTAGTATGTTCATTGACCCGATATATAAAGCCAATTTGCATATCATGTAATGTACCTAATGTAATAACCTCTTCATGTGGCATCAGACAACCATAAAATTCTCTTTCTCCCAATTTCACCTTAAATTCCATGTCATACACATTCTCATACCAATAATGAAGCAAGTGATGGTGACTAAACATTGGATAGCTCAATATGGCTTCATCCAAAAAGCATTCCACTGACCAAGAAGTATAAATGGTATTAGGGTCAATGCTTGTTTTGTCTGTAAAAAATGAATTATCATGCTCAACGATGTAGCAGGCTAAAGGTTTTTTATCTTTATTTTCCTTCATTAATTTGAAAGCCATCCATTGCACGACACCGGGGTTCATTCCTGAGCACACAATGGCTTTTGTATTTGTAAAGACCTTTTTGCGTGCTTCATATCGATTATATCGCTCTGTGAGGGGGAAGCCATAAAGACTCTCATCCTCATCAACCTCCGTATTCTCTAGGGCTGAGTTAATGTAGAATACGCCTAAATCATTGCAACAACTAAGCATTTCAAGGGTGTCGGCCCAGGCAACATCAATGACTATTTTTGTTTTTGTATTTTCCAAATGTTTACGGAAACGGTTTAAATCCCTGAGATCTAGATGATGCAGCTTCATTTTGCCCTTAAAATTTGGAAAGAGTTGATTGTAATAATTTTGACTCTTCGGCTTGAGATCAATAAGGTGAAGCTGTGCGTGGCTAAGAATGGGGTATAAGGGGTCATTTTTGTCAGAAGCAGAATGATTTAGGATGGCTAGTACTGCTTTGGCAACACCTCCACTGCATCCTAAAATAGAAATAGCTAGTGGACTTGTCCCATTTTTCAATTTGAACACTCCTTTCTTTTTGAATATTGTTCTTTCACTTCTTAGAAGATCGTATTCTTCCAAAAAGGTATTTCGTAATAATATATGATGCAGCTAATCCTTTTGTATGTTTGAATGTCCTATTAGCGAATGGCTACTAAATGGATGACGTTTCCAGTATACTTAGATATAATTCAAATATAAAAAGGACTTGCAGGGCGGTGAGTTTAGGGTGAAACACATTACAGTTGAAACCTTGGTTCGGAGGTTTTCATTGAAGGTGGTAGCTGGCGAAAATCAGTTGCAGAAACAGATTACACAATCTCGGGTACATCGTCCGGGACTGGAGTTTGTCGGACATTTTGACTTCTTTCCCATGGAACGGGTTCAAATCCTAGGAAAAAAAGAGATTACCTATTTACATAAGTTAACTAAGGAAGAACGGAAAATAAGAATCGGAAACATCGTCCACTATCATCCGCCATGTTTTATTGTGACGGCTGGTGAGGAAGGACTTACCTATTTGACACACCATTGTATAGAACAGGGGATCCCCTTATTATTAACGAACAAACCGGAGGTCACTTCAGAGTTTATTACTAAGTTAGATGCGTATTTGGTAAAGGAATTAGCTCCAGAAATGACGGTGCACGGAGTTTGTATGAATGTTTCAGGCATTGGGATTTTACTTCGAGGAAATTCAGGGGTAGGGAAAAGCGAGACGGCACATACGTTAATTCGCCGGGGTCATCGTCTGGTGGCAGATGATATTATCGTACTAAAAAAGCTTAGTCCACAAACGATTTTAGGTACTCATGATGAGAAAACAAAAGAGTTTTTGGCACTCCGCAGCATTGGGTTGTTGAATGTAGTTCGCCTATATGGACGTAAGGCATTTCAAGATGAAACAAGGATTACTCTGGATATTCATTTGACGAAATGGGAAAAGGATGCCTTGTATAATGATTTAGATCAGGAAATACATTATACCGATTATATGGGTGTGAAGATTCCTTCCTTTGAAATCCAACTCCAGCCTGGACGGGATGTTGCTGGGTTAATAGAAGCAGCGGCAAATAACTGGTATTTGAAGCAGCAAGGATACAGCGCAGCAGAAGAGTTTATGAGCAGGATTGAGGCGGAGATGACAAATTCCGATATAGAATAAAAGCATGAGGTCCAACTGTTCACAGTTGGACCTCATGTATTTAAGCTACTCCCTGTTGAAAACAAGGATCATTAAAGTAAATCACTTCAGATAAAATGTTACAGCCCTTCATGCCTTTTAAAGCCTCTCGTGCCTCTTCTTCTGTTTCAAATTCAAACATGGAAATATTTGAGTCTACATAACGAGTAATAACCCACATATAAATTCCCTCCAACTTTTTTGTTCTTGCTGTCCTTGTGACAGTTCGTCTATAAATATGGCTTTTTAAAAAATACTGTGCTAAATCTTAGGTGATTTTGCCTTAGTAAGTCCAAATCATGGGTTTGAAGATAACAATTTGTCATTGCTACTGACTAATGATAATGCAATAATGAAAATAAATAAAATGCTAAAAATTTATAATGACATATAAAAAATTTTTATATGGTAAATATAGGGAGTAGTAAAGTGGATTACCGAGATTGGGAAATATTAAAGGTTCTCTATAGTCAGAAGAATATTACGAAAGCAGCACGGCTTTTGTTTATCACTCAACCTGCATTAACGAACCGATTAAAGCACATGCAGGAAGAATTAGGGGTCAAAATTGTAACCCGTGAAAGCAGAGGGATTCATTTTACCCCAGAGGGAGAATATCTTGTCCATTGTGCCGACGATATTCTTAATCAATATAACAAAATAAAAGCGCATGTCCGGAATATGAGCAATATTGCAGGGAACGACGTGGTCGGAACATTGAAATTAGGGGTTTCAAATTTTTTTGTTAATCGTGAACTTCCCTATATTTTAAAACTATTTAAGGATCGGTTTCCCCATGTAGAATTTAAGGTCATTACAGGGTGGAGTAATGATATCACTCAACTTATACACAATAAAGATGTCCATATTGCTTTTGTTCGAGGTGATTATAGCTGCCGTGGACTGAAGAAACATTTACTATTAGAGGAGACCATTTCAATTATGTCCAAGGAAACGATTGACATGGTTGATTTGCCAAATCTACCTAGAATTGATTATAGCGGCGATTACTTACTAAAAACATTGATTGATAATTGGTGGGCAGAAAACTATACTCAGCCCCCTTTGATTAGTATAGAAGTGGACCAAGTAGAAACCTGTAAGGAAATGGTCATGAATGGACTAGGTTATGGCATCTTATCTAGTCGAATGCTCAAGGATATAAAGGAATTAAATAAAA
>NZ_JBALNY010000059.1:39637-48207 GCF_036962145.1 Bacillus sp. JJ1764
TTATTGAAGCCTTAAAATTACAGTATGGAACAAAGTAAAAAGGTGAAAAGCCAGTCAAAAAGATGAGCCAACAAGCAATCTTGGCTGGCTTTTTGCGTTCTGTGGGAGTGGAAAGTCTTTTCACTTTTTTACTAGCTTTAAATGGTTTATAATTATCAGAAAAGGGAGATATATGAATTAAGTGTAATTGTGTTACACTAAAGAGAATATATGTTATACTATTGTTAAATGATATTTGATCCAAAGAAGGTATGTACTAGACGTTTCCTGGCATATGGTGATGCTTGACAGGAGCGCCCACATCCTTCTGCAAATCTTAGGGGATAGGGACGGTAAAAATGAGTAACAGACAAACCAAAACAGACGTTATCTTAATTGGTGCCGGTATCATGAGTGCAACTTTGGGGTCATTACTGAAAGCGTTAGCACCGGAATGGGAAATCAAGGTATTTGAAAAGCTTGAGAGTGCGGGGGAAGAAAGCTCTAATGAATGGAATAATGCGGGAACGGGACATGCTGCTCTATGCGAGCTTAACTACACTTCCGAGAAACCTGACGGATCCATTGATATTAGCAAGGCTGTTAAAATTAATGAACAGTTTCAACTTTCAAGACAATTTTGGTCTTATCTAGTAAAAAGTAATCTGATTCAAAATCCGCATGACTTTATCATGTCAATACCGCATATGAGTTTGGTATTAGGGGAAGACAATGTTACGTTTCTGAAAAAGCGATTTGAAGCGCTGTCAAGTCATCCATTGTTTCAAGGGATGGAATATTCCGATGATCATGATAAATTGACGGAATGGATTCCATTGATCATGGAAGGACGTGTCATGAATGAACCCATTGCGGCAACCAAAATTGACTCTGGCACGGATGTTAACTTCGGCGCGTTAACGCGCATATTGTTTGACCATTTAAAGAGTCATAATGTGGAGATTCATTACAAACATAGTGTTGAAGATATTAAGCGTACAGAAGATGGTATGTGGGAATTGAAAATATGGAATAGAGAGACTGGTAGTATCGAGCGCCATACAGCAAAATTTGTCTTTATTGGCGGTGGAGGCGGAAGTCTGCATTTACTGCAAAAAACGGGTATTCCTGAGTCAAAACATATCGGGGGATTCCCTGTTAGCGGTCTATTTATGGTGTGTAATAATCCGGAAGTGATTGAACAACATCATGCCAAGGTTTATGGTAAGGCAAAGGTGGGTGCTCCACCAATGTCGGTTCCACATCTTGATACTAGATTTATAGATAACAAGAAATCCTTACTTTTTGGACCGTTTGCTGGCTTTTCGCCTAAATTCTTAAAGACTGGGTCCAATTTAGATTTAATTACATCTGTAAAACCGAACAATGTCCTCACAATGTTAGCAGCAGGTGCAAAGAATATACCATTAACTAAATATTTGATCCAACAGCTTATGTTGTCGAAAGAACAACGGATAGAAGAGCTACGGGAATTTATCCCTAATGCCAAGAGTGAGGACTGGGATATTGTAGTGGCAGGCCAACGTGTCCAAGTCATTAAAGATACAGAAACTGAAGGCATTGGAACACTTCAATTTGGTACGGAAGTTATTAATGCTGCAGATGGTTCGATTGCGGCATTGCTCGGTGCTTCACCAGGTGCCTCTACTGCGGTTCACGTTATGCTTGAGGTATTAGAAAAATGCTTCCCGCAGCATATGGAAGAGTGGGTACCGAAAATAAAGGAAATGATTCCATCTTATGGTATTTCACTTGTAGAGCATCCTGAACTATTACAGGAAATTCAAACTTCAACAGCGAAGGTGCTTGGCCTAGTCGAAACAGAAGAATTGGTCTATCATTAAATTCTATTACAGATAAAAAGCCATTGATTCCACAGGGTCAATGGCTTTTTTGCGTTGGTTTACTTCAAAAAAGGGACTTAAAATCCGATTTTAGACCATTGAAATAAAGAGCCAGGATCCGATTTCCGCCCTGGGGCGTATTCGCTATGCCCAATGATGTGCTTTCGGTCTTTTTTTATAGAATGATTGCGTTTGGTGATATCATCCACTAATAGTGTAAGAGAGCGATATTGGGCACTTGTATAGCCAATATTGGATAGTGGAACGGAGTTATAAACAGCAGGAGAGATCATGGAACTCATTTCTTTTTTTGTCCCTATTGCCATTAATTCAATACCAATGGAATACTGGTTAAGTTGGTTTGTATATGTTGGGAAATAGGCCAAGCTTCCTTTACCTGCATGGTAGGCTGCCTGGGTTTCTGGAACTAATCTATAAATCTCGCCTTTTCTCCCAATCATATAATGAGCGGAAACACCGTATTGCATATAGAGTTTGCGTATATCTTGTAATTGATATGGACTTTTGGGATTATTAGCCACATTGCTGCTAAAATGAATCACGATATGTGTAATCGGTTTTGTCCTCGGTTCAGAATTTGCCTTTGGAAGCAAGGCATTTGTGACCGTTATTTTGGATGTTGCTTGTACAGCTTGGACTTCTTTTGGTTCGTGAAAACTAACTAGGATCAGAAAAAACATGGCTGTGATCAATATAATTTTTGTCTTCAAGTCTATACCTTCTTTAACGTAAAATATGCCTATTATTCTTACATAATATAACAAAAAGTGAGATGCAAAGAAACTTAATTCATAGAATACATGAAAAAACCGGCGCAACAAGTGCACCGGTACTACGTTATTCCTCTTTATAAAATCGTTCGCCAGTTTCCGGATTAAAATAAACGACTAATTTTTTCTGAGTGGTTGGATCTATCGATATCTCATTTGTTCGTTCGAAGCCCTTGGGTACTTGTTGCCCATGCTTTCCTTTGAAGCGGCGGTCCCAGATGAGCCAGGAACCAATAATTAAAAGAAGCAGAATAAAAAGCTGGATACCATAGAAGCCTAAAATCCATTTCATCGTTTAGACCTTTTCAACAATCACAGCTGTTCCATAAGCAACAATTTCACTCATATTCTGACCGATTTCACCTGAGTCAAAGCGCATCATAGTGATTGCGTTCGCTCCCATGGACGCAGCGTTTTTCACCATACGGTCGATAGCTTGTTTTCTGGCATCCTCTAGCATTTCTGTATATTGATTAATTTCTCCGCCTACCAGTCCTTTTAAAGAAGCCATGATATCTTTACCAATTCCTCTGGCCCGTACCGTTAAGCCGAATACCGGACCTACCACTTCTGTAATTTTATGATTAGCAATATTCTCAGTTGTTACGATTATCATATGGATCCGCTCCTTAACAAAATAAGTCCTACAAGTTTATTTTACGTCCCGTTGGATATAAATACCATTACTTTTTTTAACCTAGTACCTATTTGGTAACGGAGGTATCCAATTTACGATAGATAAGGGCAAGCAGCATTGAAGGAATGGAGCACACTGTCATTCCGATAAAGGCATATCTTGGTTCAATTTCATATAGGTATCCGCCGAAATAAGTGAAGACCGCCGTGCTCCAGCTGAGTGCCAATGCAGAATACAAGCCTTGGACTTTTGGTATCTCTGTATGTGGGATATTTTTGATTAGATATTTCATAAAGGCATAATGTCCCATTGCAAATGAACAGGCATGCAATGTTTGTGCAATACTGAAAACAATTACGTTTGGGAAAGCAAAAACTAATATCCAGCGAATGGTCGATCCTAAAGCCGCAAGGGCTAACAAAGTTCCTGATGAAAAGCGCTGAAAGAAGCGGTCGGCAATTAGAAAGAAAATAATTTCTGCAATGACGGCAATGTTAAGAATAACACCAATTAGAAATTTCGGTGCGTGGATACTTTGTAAAAAAAGATAACCATAGTTGTAATAAGAGGCATGTGCTGCCTGCAATAAAATGACAATGATTAGTACTAAACTAAAATGTTTGAAGCGAAACAGTTTTAATAGGCTACTGCGCTTCGTTTTCTCAGTTCGTGGTTTATTAGATAAAATGTCCGGTGCAGGCATAAAGTTAAGAAGGACTAATAGGAACGTGCCAAGTAACATAGCCCAATAAATGGCTGTATCCCCGATTGATCCAGTAAAAAAGGTTAACATCATGCCGGCCACTACAAAACCAATAGATCCCCAGGATCGGCTTTTTCCATAATCCTTTAATTGTTTATGCTGCACGAGTATTCCGGCAGCACTGTCTAAAGCAGGCATCAATGTAGGGTAAATGAAATGGATCAGTAATGTGACCAAGAGTAAGTTTGTAAAAGAATGAGAGGGGTAATAGCACATAATGGCGAATAACGTGCCAATGGTCATTCCCCTTAATAAGGTTTTACTGCTAAGTTTCCCTGAAAAATAAGGATAGGCAACTAATGTTGATAGCCCTCTAACAACCAAGCCTAAGCTCATAATCAAACTTGCTTGAGAGATGGAAACCCCTTTTGCATCAATCAACCACCCTGTCCAGTAGGGTAGGAAGATGCCCCAAGTCAGGTAAAAACTAAAAAATTGTCTGCCCATCCATTGTTGAGTGTTCATTCTGTATCCCTCCAATGGTTGTATAGTATCATGGAGTTACAGAATAAAATATGAGATTTCTCATATTTTGAGGTGAAGTATGGAAATTTATAGGAGTAGAAAAAAACAACAATATTTGAAAAAACACCCCATTGCCCATTTATGCTCTTTCCCTATAGAAGAATTCATTGAAATTCATGAATATAAACGAGATGAATGGATTATTCGGGAGGGAATGCGCCCAAATTATTTATTTTATGTAATGGAAGGAAAGGCAAAAATTTATATCACGCATCAAAATGGGAAGGTTTCCTTGATTAACTTTATTAACGAAAATGATTATATAGGGGAAATGGAGTTATTAAATGAGGTTTACTATACAAAAGGAATTCAAACCACTACTAGGACAATTTGCTACGCCATTCCATTTCAGCGATATCGGGAAAAATTGCTGAATGATGTGCTATTTTTACGGGAACTAACCAAGTTCTTAAGTTTAAAGGCATCAACAATGGCTGAAAAGTATTCACAAAGTCTCGCTTTTCCACTTGAAAACAGGCTGGCCGATTTTATTTTGCAAACAGCTGATGAAGAGGTTTATAGGGAGAAGCATGTGATGGTTTGTGATTTTTTAGGTGTTTCCTATCGTCATTTATTATTTGTATTGGCGGATTTTTGTAACAAAGGGTATTTACAAAAGGAAGGCCGCTATTATCGGATTTTGCAGCCTTCGGCATTAATGGAGCTCGCTGAAATGTTAAAGAACTCATAGAAAAAAGGAAGCAGACAGAANNTTCTGTCTGCTTCCTTTTAATTATTTCAAAAGTTTGGTTACCCACGGATGAAAGCAATTTTACTCATATATAGATAAGTGCTATAATGTTCAAAAAAGAAACATATGTAAAGAAAATATACCTAATAATTATATCCAAAATTTGAAAAAAATTCAAGTAATAGTTTCTTGTTTCCTAAAAAATAGTTCCTTTGGGGTGAACGATATGTCGTTTAATGAGGTCATGGCATTAATTATGCCATCCATTATTGCATGTTTATTTTATTCAAAAGTCACGAATCGAGCATTGCCTTTGTTTGAAATAATAGGTAAGATTGTTTTCTTTATGTTGACAACCAATTGTATTTGCTATGCCACCCTCATCTTTTTAAGAAAAACGATAATTTTTGAGTATACACCCACTTTTACATTGAAATACTGTTTAACAGCTACTTTTATTGCATTATTAATGGCTATTTTATACATTTTTATTGAATTAAACTTAAAAATAAGATTTAAGGTCGAGTCCACTGATGAATAAACGTAGGTTTCTGTCAAATTCACTTACCTTTCTATTGTTAATCCTTAGTACCATTATTTTCTCAGCATCTCTCTACATTAGTATAAAATTCGCCGATCAAAGCGTAGAGGAAATGATTTTTTACCTTGTGGGCGGTATGAAAGGTGCTTCAAGTGATGTTTTCATTTCCGGAATTAAATCTAGTTTGATTCCCTTTCTATTAATATTTTCACTCTTGGCCTTGCCGTTAATGAATACAAAAAGAAGAAGGCAGATTCTCGAAGTAGCCGTAAAAGGAAAGAAAATCAACCTGCAAGTCTTCCCTAATAAATTTATTAGAAAATATAAGGTCATTTATGCGTCAATTATTTTCCTATTTTCATTAGCCTCATGTTATCTGTTATTAGGAATAGATGAATATGTTAAGGGGATAAAAGATTCATCCTATTTTATCGGTAATCATTATGTTAGCGGTACAAATGTTTCTATTACCTTTCCAGAGAAAAAAAGGAACTTAATTATTTTATATATGGAATCCATGGAAAGCTCATTAATTGATAAAGTGAATGGCGGAGGATGGGAATACAACGTTATCCCAGAATTGGAGAATATTGCAAAGCAAAATGTGAATTTTTCAAACACAAGTAAAATAGGCGGGGCTCTCCCTATTTATGGTACCACCTGGACAGTAGGGGGCTTAGTTTCCACAACATCTGGATTGCCCTTGAAAATTCCTGTAAACGGAAACGAATATACATCATCTAAAAACTTTTTAGCAGGGGCCTATACTTTAGGTGATGTGTTAAAAAAAGAGGGGTACAATCTGGAATTCATGGCTGGGTCAGATGCTGAATTTGGCGGGCGGAAAAATTATTATTTGAAGCATGGTAATTATGACATCTTTGATTTGAATGCTGCTATCAAAAAGGGGAAAATGACGGAGAGTGAAAGGGTAGCATGGGGATTTGATGATACTCATTTATTTGAATATGCCAAAGATGAAATTACTTCATTGGCAAACTCCGACAAACCGTTTAGTTTTTCCTTCCTTACAGTTAATACCCATTTTCCAGATGGCTACTTGGAAAGCGGAGCGGAAAAGAAATTTGATACGCAGTATGAAAATGTGTATGCCTTCTCATCAAAACAAGTGGACGAATTTGTTCGGTGGCTGCAACAACAGGATTTTTACCAAAACACGACTCTTGTTCTAATGGGAGATCACTTGAGCATGCAGCCTGGTGATTATTTTAAAACACATACTTATGAAGGATATCAAAGAACCATTTATAATGCATTCGTAAACCCTGCCAATAGACCGGTCAATGAAAAAAATCGAATATTTTCCTCCTTGGATATGTATCCAACCATTCTTGGCAGTATTGGCGTTACGATTGATGGAGAGCGTTTGGGTCTGGGAACGAATCTGTTTTCCAATCGAAAAACGCTGGAAGAGGAATATGGCTTTGAGCATGTAAATGAAGAGGTTGCTAAAAACTCTGACTTTTATAATCGACAAATTTTACAAGGCGATTATTTGGAACTATTGGACAAAGCAAAGAAAGAAAAAGCAGAATCCAATCAATAGAAAAATCCCGACTGATTTCCAGTTGGGATTTTTCATGCTTATTGATTAGTTTGTTGAAAGTGAACCATGAATTCACTGAAGGCTTTGCATGTTTCATGTGGAACAGCATTATAGGTAGATGCGCGGCAACCACCCACAGAGCGGTGTCCATTAACGCCAATGAAGCCTTCTGATTTAGCTTCAGCTAGGAACTTCTTCTCTAACTCTTCATCTTTTACACGGAAGGTAATGTTCATCAATGAACGGCTGTTTTGTTCAGCGTGACCAGTATAAAAGCCATTGCTTTGGTCGATGACATCATAAATTAGTTTTGCTTTCTCTTCATTCCGCTTTTCTATTTCATGGATTCCGCCAATCCCTTTCACCCAGTTCAACACTTCACCAAGCATATAAATGCCAAAGGTTGGAGGAGTGTTATACAAAGAGTTATTCTTGGCATGCGTGCTGTACTTTAACATAGTTGGAATATTGGTATTGGCCTTCTCAAGCAAATCTTTACGGGCAATGACGACAGTAACACCTGATGGACCAAGGTTCTTTTGGGCGCCGGCATAGATGAAGGCAAATTTGTTGACATCGAATGGTCTGGAAAGAATATCACTGGACATATCCCCAAACAGAGGTACCTCTCCTGTATCAGGGAAATCTCTCCACTGAGTTCCGAAAATCGTGTTATTGGATGTGAGGTGAACATAGGCATCATCTGCATTATATTGTAGTTCATCAAATTGTGGAATTCGTCGGTATTGACTTTCTTTTGTGCTGGCAGCATGATATGGATTTCCGAACAATTTGGCCTCAGCAAAAGCCTTTTCAGACCAAGATCCAGTCATGATATAGGCAGCTTCCTGTTCAGAATTTAAAAAGTTCATAGGAATCATCGAGAACTGAAGACTTGCTCCACCTTGTAGAAATAGAACTTCATAGCCTTCCGGAATAGACAGCAATTCCTTTAAAAGAGCAATAGCCTGATTGTGAACCTCTTCATAGGCGGCACTGCGGTGGCTAAGTTCCATGACGGACATTCCGGTTCCACGAAAATCAATAAGTTCCTCTTGGGCTTTTTTCAGCACATCAAGTGGAAGGGCAGAAGGGCCTGCGTTAAAGTTATAAGCTCGCTTTAATTGATCGATCATAATCGCACCTCGTTAGAATATTCTTTAATTTGATAATACTAGTTTTTTCTGAAAATTGGAATACATATAGAGGTC
>NZ_JBALNY010000059.1:48246-49059 GCF_036962145.1 Bacillus sp. JJ1764
TCATATATTATGAATTCAAGATATTTAATTTAAGATTATTAAAAAGGAGACTTTATTGATTATGAATGTATTAGTAGTGAAAGCAAATAACCGCCCTGCATCAGAGGCAGTATCCAGTAAAATGTATGAAACTTTCATGGAGAACCTAGAAGGTGCCAACGTCACGACCTATGACGTTTTTGCAGAAGATATGCCTTACTTTGGCCAGGATTTATTTAATGCTTTTGGAAAAATGCAGAATGGCGAAGAATTGTCAGATGTAGAACAACGCATTTTAGCTGCTAAGCAAAAGGCAATGGATGCATTGTCAGCAGCAGATGTTGTTGTCTTTGCCTTCCCGCTTTGGAACTTAACAATCCCAGCAAAATTACAAACATTTATTGATTATGTATTCGCAGCTGGTTTCACATTTAAATATGGTGAAAATGGCCAGTTAGTAAGTTTAATGACGGATAAGAAAGCTATCATTCTTAGTGCCCGCGGTGGCGTGTACTCTACACCTGAGGCTGCTCCAATGGAAATGGCAGCTACGTATATAAAAAATGTCGTTGGCGGCATTTTTGGCATGGAGATCATCAATGAAGTCATTATCGAAGGACATAATGCGATGCCTGCCCAAGCAGAGCGAATCATCGCTGATGGTCTTGCAAAAGTAGCGGAAGCGGCTAAAAACCTAACTGTAGAGTTAGTTTAATATAACTTGAATTCTGGCTGCAAAACTCCAGGTATAAAGTTGACCTTATTGCCAAGGGACATCAGACATAAAGAGTATGTTAAATAAATTATAATGTATATAAAAGGAAGCCGTACTAT